>DVGY01000054.1 GCA_018712465.1 Candidatus Egerieicola pullicola
GTTCGGCAACTATATCACGCTGACCAATTTGAGCCGCCAGGATGTGGAGCGGATCGTCAAGCTGCGCATCAGCCCCATCAATGTGTCGGTGCACACCACCGATCCGGAGCTGCGGTGCAAAATGATGGGCAACCGGTTTGCCGGGGAAAAGCTGGACTATCTCCGTCAGCTGGCTCAAGGGGGCATTACCGTCCACTGTCAGTGCGTTCTCTGTCCGGGGATCAACGACGGCCCTGTCTTGGAACGGACCTTGAAAGAGTTGGGGGATCTGTATCCCGGAGTGCAGTCCATCGCCTGTGTGCCGGTGGGGTTGACCAAGCATCGGGAGGGGCTGTATCCCTTGCAGCCCTACACCCCTGCCCAGGCGGGAGAGGTCATCAATCAGTTGGAAACCTTTGCCGCTGGGTTTTATGAGAAGCACGGCACCCATCTGGCCTACGCCAGCGACGAGTTTTATCTGTTGGCTGGCCGTCCCCTCCCGGAGGAAGATTATTACGAGGACTTTTCTCAGCTGGAAAACGGGGTGGGGGTGATCGCCACCCTGGTGGCGGACTTCCGCCGTGCCTGGGAGGAGCTGCCGGGAGATGAGAAACCCCGGAAATGCTCGGTGGCCACCGGAACCAGCGCCGCTCCCTTCTTGCAGCAGCTGGCGGTGAAGGTCAAGGAAAAGTACCCCAACCTGGATTGCCGGGTGTACCCGATTATCAATCACTTTTGGGGGGAAACGATTACCGTGGCGGGCCTGGTTACCGCCGGGGACATGATGGAGCAGTTGAAAGGCCAGGAATTGGGAGAGGTGCTGTTTTTGCCGGACTGCATGCTCCGGCACCAGCAGGACTTTTTTCTGGACGACAAAACGGTCCAGGACGTGGAGAACGCTCTGGGGGTGAAGGTACAGGTGATCCCCGCCGGAGGGGAAGAGTTTGCCTTTGCCATTACCGGAGAGGAGACCGTTTTGCAGCCGTCGGAACCCTAATATGTATGGGGAAACACGGGAGCCGATCGGAAGTGAATGGAAGTTCCCCTGCCGGCCGTATTTGCTGGCAACCTATTCGCAATCCATAGATAACAATGAAGCAGATAAGAGGACGAACCGAAACCGGCTTGTCCTTTTCTGCTTTTCGTGTATGTTCTCTCTTTTTGTTACGATGTACCGGCCAAGGGCAGGGAGTTTTTTTGAAAAAATTGACAATCCCTTGGCAGTTTTGCTATAATGAATTTGATTTATCACGTCCATAAAAACAAGGGAAAAGAACTTTTTGCTCGTTCTCTTGAAATGATACCTGTTTTCTGAAAATCAAAAGGAGGTACGCCCATGTCTACCCCTGTGGTAGCGGTGGTGGGACGGCCCAATGTGGGCAAGTCCACCCTATTTAATAAACTCATTGGCCGCCGGCTCAGCATTGTGGAGGATACTCCCGGAGTGACCCGGGACCGGATCTACGCTCCCTGTGAATGGTCCGGACGGAAATTCCTGCTGGTGGACACCGGAGGATTGGAGCCCCACAGCAACGACCCGATTTTGTCTCAGATGCGGCGGCAGGCCCAGCTTGCCATGGAAGCCGCCTCGGTCATTATTTTGGTCACCGATGTGCGGGATGGAGTCACTGCCACCGACATGGAGGTCACTCAGATGCTGCAAAAAAGCGGCAAGCCGGTGGTGCTCTGCGTCAATAAGTGCGACTCCATCGGAGCTCTTCCGGCGGAGTACTACGAATTTTACAATTTAGGTTTGGGGGATCCCATTCCTGTTTCTTCTGTCCACGGGACCGGCACCGGCGATTTGCTGGATGCGGTGCTGGCCAACCTCCCTCTGCCGGAAACGGAGCAGGAGGACGAGGACACGGTGAAGGTAGCAGTGGTGGGTAAGCCCAACGTGGGCAAGTCCAGCCTGATTAACCGGATTGCCGGGGAAGAACGGGTGATTGTTTCCGACGTGGCAGGCACTACCCGGGACGCAACCGACATCCCCATCCACAACCAGTACGGAGATTTTCTCTTTATTGATACCGCCGGAATGCGGCGGAAAAGCCGGGTACTGGATAAAATTGAACAGTACAGCGTGCTTCGGGCCCAGATGGCGGTGGACCGCAGCGACGTCTGCTGCATTCTGTTGGATGCCACAGTGGGCTTCACCGAACAGGACAGCAAGGTGGCGGGCTACGCCCACGAGCAGGGCAAGGGCTGCATCATTGTGGTGAACAAATGGGATGCGGTGGAAGACAAAACCGGCAAGACCATGCAGGAAATGCTGGACAAACTGAAAAAGGACTTTTCCTTTATGAGCTACGCCCCCTTCCTGTTTATTTCCGCCAAAACCGGCCAGCGGGTGGACAAGCTCTTCCCCTTGATCCAGGATGTGGCCAAGCAGAACTCGGTGCGGATCAACACCGGCGTGCTCAATGAGCTGCTGGCGGCAGCCACCAACCGGGTGCAGCCCCCCAGTGACAAGGGAAAACGGCTGAAGATCTACTATATGACCCAGGCCTCTACCAAGCCCCCTACCTTTGTGGCCTTCGTCAACCGCAAAGAGCTGTTCCACTTCTCCTATCAGCGGTATCTGGAAAACCAGATCCGGGAAGCCTTCGGCTTAATGGGAACCCCCATCCGGCTGGTGGTGCGGCAGCGAAGCGGCGCAAGCTCGGATGTGTGACCGCGATTGGTATTTGGAATCTTGAGTCATTGAGAAAAAAGGAGAATCCCTTATGTTGTATTCTGCTTCCCCCTTGATTATTGTCCTCTTTTTGATCGGCATCACTATTGTCAGCTACCTGTTCGGCAGCGTGAACTTTGCCATTGTTTGGACCCGTGTGTTCCTCCATGACGACATCCGCAAGTACGGCAGCGGAAACGCCGGCATGACCAATGTGCTGCGCACCGTGGGAAAAGGAGCGGCGGCCTTGACTTTGTTGGGAGACATCGCCAAAGGTGTTTTGTCGGTGCTGGTAGCCCGGCTGGTGTTCACCCTGCTGATTCCCGACCCCTTTTTCTGCGTGCTGGCGGAATATCTTGCCGCTTTCGGCGCCTTGATGGGCCATCTGTTCCCCCTGTATTACGGCTTTAAAGGGGGCAAGGGAGTGGCGGTCAGCGCAGGAGCTATGCTGATGTTGGCGCCCTGGGTGTTTTTGTGCTGCCTGGGAGTGTTTTTGCTGGCGGTGCTGATTACCCGGTACGTCTCTTTGGGGAGCATCCTCTCTGCGGTGGCCTACCCGGTGTTCATCTTCTTGTTTGGCTTTTTCTGGATGCCCCATCCTTATTGGGTGTTGGAAACAGCCTGCGCCGCGGTGCTGGGAATCATCGTCATCGCCATGCACCATGAAAACATCGGCCGTCTCATTCACGGCAACGAACGGAAGATCGGCGAAAAAAAGGAAAAATAACGGTATGACCCGGACGCGTTTGCTTCCGGGTACTGCTGTTTTTTGAAGTAAAATCCTACGATGGAGGTATGTCCTATGAACCCAGTCTTTATTATCGGTTCCGGCGGCTTCGGCACGTCTTTGGCAGTGCTGCTGGACCAGTGCGGCATCCCGGTGAGTCTGTACAGCGCCTTTCCCCAGGAGTTGGAGGACATTGCCCGGGACGGGGAAAATAAAAAACTGCTCCCCGGCATCAAGGTGCCTCAAACCATCCGGCTGACTCCCCACAAGGAAGAAGCCAAGGAGTTTCCCTTGGTGGTGTTTGCGGTGCCCAGCGGAGCGGTGCGGCCGGTAGCCAAGTCCTTTGCCGGGGTGTTGGAGCCCAACACCGTCATTGTCAACGTGGGCAAGGGCTTTGAACCCTCCACCCAAAAGCGGCTCAGCGTGGTGCTGAAGGAAGAGTTTCCTGAAAACCCTGTGGTAGTGCTTTCCGGCCCCTCCCATGCAGAGGAGATCGCTTTGGGGGTGCCTACCACGGTGGTGGCGGCTTCTCAGGATCATGATGCGGCGCTGTTTGTGCAGCAAAACCTGATGCAGAAAAACCTGCGGATTTACCTCAACGACGACGTGCTGGGGGTGGAGCTGGGAGGCGCCCTGAAAAATATCATCGCCCTGGCTGCCGGCATTTTGGACGGGATGAAAACCGGGGACAATGCCCGGGCCGCCCTTATGACCCGGGGCTTGGCGGAAATTACCAGGTTGGGCACCGCTATGGGAGCTCATGCCGCTACCTTTCTGGGTTTAGCGGGAATGGGGGACTTGATCGTCACCTGTACCAGCGTCCATTCCCGGAATCATCGGGCCGGAGTGTACATCGGCCAGGGCCTTTCTCCCAAAGAAGCGGTGGAAAAGGTGGGGATGACGGTGGAAGGCATCTCCGCTACGCTCTGTGCCCATGAATTAGCTATGGGTTACCGGGTAGAGATGCCCATTGTAGAGCAGCTCTATCAGGTGCTGCAAGGGAACTGTGACGCCCACACCGCCATTGCCAACCTAATGGGGCGGCCCGGTCGGGCGGAGCGGGACAAACCCTGGAATTGCTGAGCTTATTTTGTGCCAGACACAATCTAGTTTCATTTTGGAAAGGAGTCTTTTGGTGAAATTGAAAAAACTGCTCTCCCTGGTGCTGGCGGGAGTGCTGGCTGCTTCGGTGGCAGCGGTGTCCGGCGTATCAGCGCAGGAATCCAATCCGGTGGAGCTGACGGTGGTCACCACCAACGACATCCACGGCTACCACACCTACAGTCAAGGTTCGGTTGTGGGGCTGGAATATGTGGCCGCCATTGCTCAGGCGGAGGGGGCGGACTTAGTGCTGGACGCCGGGGACACCCTTCACGGCCAAAGCTTTGCCACCGTCACCCAAGGCGAATCCATGGCCCGGCTGCTTCAAGCGGCAGGGTACGACGCCATGACCATGGGCAACCATGACCTCAACTACGGAGTGGCCCGACTGCAACAACTCAGTGAAAACTATGTCCCTATTCTCACCGGCAATTTGGTAAACCAAAGCGGGGAAGCGGCCCTGGCACAAACTGTCGTCAAAGAAGTGGAAGGGATCACAGTAGGGGTGTTCGGCGTGTATGACGATTCTCTGATCTCCAGCGCCGACACCAACGCCTTGGAGGGCCACACCGTTACCGACGCATTGGAATACGCCAACCGCACCGCCCAGGCGTTGACCGATCAGGGCTGTGATGTGGTGGTTTGCTTGACCCACAACGCCGATCCGGTTACTTTTGCCCAGCAGACCAAAAACATTGATCTGGTGGTGTCCGGCCATCAGCATCTGGAATACCGGACTTTATTGGACAACGCCGACGGGAAAAACGTGTTTGTCGCCCAGAACGGGTACTATCTGCGGCAGGCAGGGCTGATCCACCTATCCTACGATGCCGCCAGCGACGAAATTACTCAGGCGGATCTGGAATACATCACTGCCGATCAGGTGGCGGCGGAGTACACTCCGGATGAAACCGTCTCCAACCTCATCGACACCATCGACCAGCAAGAAGAGGGAATTTTAAATACCGTCATCGGCACCAGTCCGGTGGAGATGCCCTATGCCTGGGAGGATGTGCGCCGGGGAGAAACCGACATTGGACAATTTGTCACCGCCTCTTATTTGGAAGCCACCGGAGCAGACCTGGCCATTGAAAACGCCGGGGGAATCCGCAGCGGCCTGCCTCAAGGAGAGGTGAAGTACGGAGATGTAATCAGCATTTCTCCCTACGGCAATTTGGTAGTGACCAAACAGCTCACCGGGGCCCAGATCCAGCAGATGCTGGAAATTAGTTTGGACATCACCCTGCGAAACCTGGCTGCTTATGAAGGCCAGCTTTCCATGCTGGAGCAGGGAGCTTCCTCTCAAGAAGCCCAGATGGCGTATCCCTTCCCGGAGGAAAGCGGATCTGCCTTGCAGGTCAGCGGTGCGGTAATCACCTATGATCCCACTGCGGAATATGGCAGCCGGATCCAGTCGGTGACCATCGGCGGTACGGCGCTGCAAGCCGAGCGGCTGTATACCGTGGCTGGCAACAGCTATTTAGTGACCGACGATACTTATCCCATGCTGGCGTCCGCTTCTGTGGCTCATGAATACGGTACCTGCGAAGAAGCCATCCGGGATCTACTTTTGCAGGGTGAGGACGCTGTGGTTTCCGCAGTGGAAGGCAGGGTATGGCAGGTAGCTTCCGTCCAACCGGAAGAGCCGGTGCAGCCCAATCCTCCTCAAGAACAGCCGGCACAACCGGATGTCGGGGAGGAGATTCAGGAGGAACAGACCCCTCCCACCGGTGACACCGCCGCTTCCTTGGCGGGAATGGCTTTGTTGGTGGTCAGCGGATTGGGCTTGGCCGTTTTGGTCGTGCTGCGGAAACAATGCCGGAAACATGGAGGTTGCGAATGACTCAGAAAGAACGGATGTTGGCGGGACTGCCCTATCGGGCCAATGACCCGGAACTGAAACAGATGCGGGCGGAAAATAAGCTGCGCGTCGCCCAATACAACCAGTTGACTCGAAATCAAGAGCAGGAAATGGATCAGCTCATTAAGGAAATTTTGGGAGGCACCGGAAAGGAAATTCTGGTGGAGCCACCTATTCACTTTGACTACGGCCGGAATACCACTGTGGGAGAGCGTTTTTTCGCCAACTACAACCTGACCGTGCTGGATGTCTGCCCGGTGACCATTGGGGACAATGTGATGATTGCTCCCAATGTGTCCCTGTATGGGGCAGGGCATCCCATCCACCCCGATGCCCGAAATTCCGGGTATGAGTACGGCGCCCCCATTACCATTGGGAATAATGTGTGGATCGGAGGAAGTGTCTGCGTACTGCCGGGTGTGACCATCGGCAATAACGTAGTCATCGGGGCCGGCAGCGTGGTGGCCAAGGATATTCCGGACAATGTGATTGCGGTGGGGAATCCCTGCCGGGTGATTCGTGAGATTACCGAAGAGGATAAGAAATACTACTTCAAGGACAAAGAATTTGACGTGGAGTGGGAAGGGATTACGCCGCAGTGGCGGTAAAGGTTAGCTTCCCTTTCCTAGAATGAAAAAGATTACCCCCGGCGTTTGCCGGGGGTTTTGATTTCTATTTTGATTGTTTTTGTTGTTGCAACTGTTGCTTCCATTTGCGGATCCGGCGGCTCTGCATCAGCGCCATTGCCGTCGCTCCAATGAATCCGCCGACCCACAGTCCCAGCAAAAACCAAAGCCAACCCATGGACTTGTCCTCCTTTTCGACGCCCGGGTTTGGCTCTGTTCCGGACATCGGTTTCTATTGTGATATGTAGCGGGGGAAATTATGATAAAACAAAACAAAGAGTGTCTCTTTTGGAAAACACTCTTTGCCTTGTTGAAGGGGAGTATAGTATAGGACAGACAACCGGCGAAAGCCTGAGGGAGGTAGCTTTTTAAGTACCGGCTGTCTTAAACGCTTGTTTCATTGACCTTATCTTACCACGGGTTGACGAATATTGCAAATGTTTCTTTCTGATTTTAATAACTTTTGTGAAAATGCACAAATATCAACCTTGCGATTTGGACAAGTTCAAGAATCACCGCAGGACGCTGGGGCGGCTGAGAACGAACCGAGCCACAGCAGCCAGCAGCAGATAAAGCAGAATCCCTTCTACCGGAAAGAGTAGGGCACATTTCAATGCCCGCATGGGGAGCAGTGCTTCCATGGGGGTGCCGTAGAGGCAGGTCAGCCAAAGAGAGTGGAGTAGCAGGTCCACAATCAGGGTGTTGAGCAACTGGGCCACGGCAATCCGCAGAATGGCAATCCCCCGCTTTTTCCGGCACGGGTCAAAGTCTCGGTGCATACCATAAAACAGCAAGCCGAAGAGCAGCCCGGTGACGGCGGCGGAAAGGGTAAAGCCGGGAAAGAAGGGACCCGTGGGGGAAACCAGATATTTGATCGGATCTCCCAAAGCTCCCAGCAGCAGGGCGGCAGTGGGGCCGTAGAGCATTCCGGCCACCCCGATGGGCAGGGCTGCAAAGCTGATGCGGATAAAGTCAGTGAGCTGCAGTTGGAAAAATCCCAGCACCACATGGCAGGCCAGCAGCATGGAGAGCATCACCAACGATTTGGGGCGCTTCAGCTCCCGGGCCGAACGGGAAAACATGGAAAAGGGCCCGGACCGCGCCGGGTTGGAGGGGGCTGATGAAATTTTGGGCATAATAAGACTCCTTTCACAGTCAAAACGTAAGCTTTGTTGCTGCAAAAGGAGAGATTCTCGATTTGCAACAGCGGGATGCGGGACCCACACCGCAGCGCTGAGCTTTCGTTCCCCAGGCAACTCCCCGTCCTGTGGACACTTAAACGCATAGGTCCCTACTCTGTTTTGGCCAGGCCGTTTTCGGCCTGTAGGGACAGTTTACACCAACAGCCGAAAAAATGCAAGGCTTTTTTTGCTGGAAGAAAAGCCTAGGGTCTTGGGACATGTGTTGCGAGGCGGATAGCCGGCACAACTTTTTTGGGGAAAGTGGGGACAGCGCATAATTCTTCCCCGTTGCGAACATACTGTGACTAAACATTCTTTCCATTCTTTGAAAGGAGCATGGCTATGAACCATTCCGTTTCCCGGGGGGAAATCTACTACGCTGACCTGAGCCCGGTGGTGGG
>DVGY01000055.1 GCA_018712465.1 Candidatus Egerieicola pullicola
AGGTCGGGCTTTACGCAGTTATTGGGACATCCTCCCACAGCGATTTTGAATTTATGAGGCAGCACCACACCCCGATAACCTTCATAAAAAACCTTGTGAAGTTTTTCAGACAGTTCAAAGGTGTCAATGAGGCCGTACTGACAGGTCGTGCCTTTGCAGGACACCACCGGGCGCACTTTACTGCCAGTGCCGCCGATGTCCATACCGCCTTCCTGCAGCTTTGCCCGCAGAGGCTGAATATTGGCAAAGGGCACCTGCTGAATTTCCAGTGTTAAACGGGTGGTCATAGCCACTACCCCATTGCCGTATTCTTTGGCCAAATTGGCGATCAAGGTCAATTCCTTGGCAGTGATCTTGCCGTTGCGGGTAATGACCCGCAGATTGAAGCAGTCCGGGGTGGTTTTATCCCAAAGTGCCCCCAAGCCCTTGACCTGCTTCACTTCCTCCGGGGAGACGGAGGGCTGATTCTTTTGAAATTCCCGATTGGTATTTAATTCCAGCATGATGGTTCCTCCTTAGCAGCTTGCTCCGCCGGTGACGGTTTGTTTCAGGTTTTCATCCTTCTCTGCCAGAAGGGCGTCCCCCAGCAGCATCTCTTCCACATAGGGCAGGCCCAGCCGTGTCACAGTGTCGGCAAACCGTTCTCCAGTGATGCCTTCCTTGCGGAACAGCAGAATTGCCTTTTCCACTACATCCAGCACTTCTTCTTCCGAGGTAATGATCTTGCTCAGAGGCTGGCCCTGCTGAACCTTCTTGCCCCAGCGTCCTCCCACATATACCTGATAGCCGGAGGTAAATTCCTTCATCACGCCGAAGGGGCAGGTATCCAGGCAGCGGCCGCAGTGATTGCAGGCAGCGGGGTCGATGTCCACCTTTCCATCCACCACTTTTGCGGTGTGAATGGGACAGTTCTTTTCCACCTGGCAGACCTTGCAGCCCCGGCACAGATCCAGGTTGGGGTTGGGCACCCGCTGACCCACGATACCAATGTCGTTGAGGCTGGGCTTGACGCAGTTATTGGGGCAGCCGCCCACAGCAATCTTAAATTTATGAGGCAGGGTTACTTGGTGATACCCTTCATAGAACCGCTCATGAATCACCTGAGACAGGTGGAAGGTGTCGATGAGGCCGTACTGACAGGTCGTACCCTTACAGGACACCACCGGACGAACCTTGCTGCCGGTGCCGCCGGTAGACAAGCCGTAGCCCGCCAAAAATTCCATCATCTCTTCCAATTTGTCGTAGGGAACACTTTGGATTTCCAACGTAAGGCGGGTGGTCATGGTGACCTCCCCATTGCCGTACTTTTCCGCAGCCTGAGCTACTGCCAGCTGTTCTTCAGCGGTAAGACGGCCATTGCGGGTAATGACCCGGACATTGAACCGGTCATCGGTGCGTTTATCCCACAGGCATCCCAAAGCCTTCACCCGCTTGATGTCATCGGGAGAAAGTTTTCCTTTCTTCTTCACCTCCACCCGATTGAAGGTAATGCCGCCTTCCAGCACCTTAGTGTTGGTATAGCTGGCAGCCTTCAACCGGTTTTGCAGGAAGTAGCCCCGCTTGCCCCGGGCGCAGACCAACAGCAGTTTGGCGTCCTTGTCGGGACATTGTGGCATTACGCCGTCAACCTTGCTCAGATCAATCCACTGTGCATTAGGGATAGAGGGAGCAGGCATAGCGTCAATGACCTGATAGCCTTTGGCCTTGCCGTCCAGATATTCCCGAGGAGTAAAAGTCTCGAATGCGCCGGAAATTTTGTTTTCCAGGATGTACACCGCCTGCACAAAGGGATGAATGGCGGTAGAAAACGGCGGAGCATAGGCATAGTCCAGGGTATCGAACTGCTCCAATGTAGCCTTCATAGCAATGCCGGTGACGGCGATGTCCACCATTTTATCCACTGCCCCGCTGCCCAGCACCTGAATGCCCAGCAGACGGTGGGTGGCCTTGTCGGCAATGAGTTTGGTGGCAAAGAAGGACGCACCGGGATAATAGTGAGCCTTATCGTCGGTAATGCACACTACCGACACCGGATCGAAGCCGGCCTCCTTCGCCTGAACTTCGGTTAAGCCGGTACGACCGCCATTCAAGCTGTCAGAAAGCTTTACCACCGCAGTGCCCAGACATCCACCGTAAGTTTTGCTGCCGCCCATAGCCTGTTCTGCCAGTACCCGAGCAGAGAGGTTGGCGGTGGAGCCCATGGGGGACCATTGACCGGCGCCGGTGAGCTGGTTTTTCACCATGGCGCAGTCTCCGGCGGCATAAATATCCGGCAGGTTGGTTTCCATTTTTTCATTCACCACTAAAGTGCCCTTAACCATCTCCAGGCCGGTATCCGCCAAGAAAGCGGTGTTGGGACGCACTCCAATGCAGAGCACCACCAAGTCTCCCATAAGGCGGCCGTTGGTAGTGGTTACCGAGAAACCGTTTTCGGTCTTTTCCACCTTGCTCAACCCGGTGCCCAGCAGAATCTTGCTGCCGGAAGCGGTGAGCTGGCGCTTAGCATAGTCCGCCATTTCACTGTCAAAGATGCCGGGGAGGATCTGATCGGCAAAGTCGATCATAGTGACATTCAGGCCCAGTTTTTGCAGGTTTTCCCCTACTTCCAAGCCGATAAAGCCACAGCCTACCACCAGCGCAGTACGACAAGCGTGTTGCTGAATGTAATCCTTTACCCCTTGAGCGTCGTCGGGGGTACGCATGGTAAAGACGCCGGGAAGATCGCAGCCCTCCAGCTTCGGTACCACGGGAGAAGCGCCAGTGGCAATAACCAGTTTATCGTAGCTTTCCTGGTACTCTACTCCATCTTCGCCCCGTACCGAAACGGTTTTTTCTCCAGCATTTAACCCTACAGCTTCCACTCCGGTCACCACTTCGGCACCGGTGAGTCCGGAAAACTTTTCGGGGGTATTGACAATCAACAGATCCCGGGTGGGAATCATGCCGCTGATGTAGTACGGCAGGCCGCATCCTGCATAAGAAACGTCCTTACTTTTCGTGAGGATCTTCACCTGTGCGTCTCGGTTTAAGCGCTTGATTTTGGCAGCTGCCTTTGTGCCGGCGGCAACTCCGCCAATGACGAGAACTTTCATTTGCTTTGCCTCCTGTTTTTTAACCGGTTTTTTTCCTATATCTTGATTTTACCACAGATTCATGATAAAATTTCATTTAATGTTGTTATGCTTTGATTTGAATTTCTTATGGATGGTGACAGTATGATTGATTACAGAATTTATACCTTTTTAAACCTATGTGAAACGATGAACTACCGGAAAACATCTGAAAAGCTGAACATTTCTCAGCCTGCCGTCACCCAGCACATCCATGCCCTGGAACAGGAATACGGGGAAAAGCTGTTTTACTACACCGGCCGGGTGCTCCACAAAACCAAAGCAGCGGAACAATTGGAACAATATTCCAAAACCATGCTGTTTTATGAAAACGAACTGCGCACCAGCTTGAAAGGCAAAAGTGAGATCCTGCTGCGGATCGGCGCCACCAAAACCATCGGGGAATTTGTGCTGGAAAAGCAGTTGATCCAATACCTCTCCGACCCCACTCACAATTTGCAGTTCACCATCGACAACACGCAGGTACTGTTGGCCATGCTGGAGCGCAACCAGTTGGATTTTGCCATTGTAGAAGGCTTCTTTGAAAAAAAGAAATACGGCTACGCCACCTATTCCCTGTATCGGGAGGAGCCTTTTTTGGGGGTATGCTCGGTGGACCATCCCTTTGCCGGCAAAGACATCCCCTTCCCGGAAATTCTGGAACAGACCCTGATCCTGCGGGAAAATGGTTCCGGTACTCGGGCTATTTTCGAGCAGATGCTGGCGGTAAACAACAACCGGGTTGACGACATCAAAAAGGTGATCTGCATCAATTCCTTCGCAGTAATCAAACAGTTGGTGGCGGCGGGGATGGGGATTACCTTTGCCTACGAAGCGGTAGCCAACAGCGACAAACGGCTGACCACCTTCACCGTGCAGAACAACCATCGAAAAAAGGAGTTTAACTACGTATATCTGAAAAACACCGATGCAAATAAAAAGATCCGATTGTTTGAAGGAACAGCCAGAGAGGAGGAATGACTGAGAAAAATGTGCTTTTAACGCTGCGCGCCATATCATTTTTGGTTTTTGCTGGCTTTTTTGTTTTTCATGTTTTTTCGGACAAAACAAAATCAGCCCTCCTCTTGGAAGGCTGTTACTTGGTACAGACAGGGGGACTCGAACCCTCGACCTCTGCGATGTGAACGCAGCGCTCTAACCAGCTGAGCTATGTCTGCATCTCTCAACTCAACGAATGCTATTATATCATTCCCATAGCAGGTTGTCAACCCACTTTTTTATTTTAGTCAAAAAAAGCCAAAATTTATCGAGAGAAATCCAACTCGCAGAAAAAACGTTGAAATCGAAACGATGAATGAAATCAGATACTAAGAAAGAGAATAAAAGTGGTATCTCGCGGAACACTGCTTTTGAGGTGATGTCATGCAGTATTCCAACCTACAACAACTTTTGCAAGGCAGCAGCAGCGCTCGCCGGTATTTTTGCTCTCTACCGGTTTCCTTGCAGGTGCAGCTCCACCACCAAGGCCAATGGATCCACACCTCAGAGCAGCTTCATCGCAACGCTCAGATGGATCAAAAAATCCAGCAACTTTCTAAGCCCGTTCCCCGGCCAACCAAACGTAAGCGAGGTTAATCTTATTTTCCTTTTTCAACCAGCGCAAATTCTGTAACTGTATAACCTGCTGCTGTTACAATTTTTTCCAATATTTCTTGAGTCTGCTGTTGTTTGGCATAAACCAGCGCTTCTTTGTGATGACGATTGACTCTGGCGTACAGCCCGTCTTGCTTATGAAAGGCATTTTGAATGCGGTTTGCACAGTTTTGGCAGCTCATACCCTCTATCCCAAGCCGGTAACAATAAGGATAGTGAGACAGATCCCGATCCTGGGGATAAATGGTTTTCACATTTTCCCCTGCTCCACAGCAACCAGTGGTGGCCCGGCGTATCATAGAGCGGATACCGAAAAGTAAAATCACCAAAATAACCAGAGATAGAATCACTGTGGAGACAATGCTGGTGTGATCCATAAGATACACTCTCCTTTGAAAAAACTCTCGCCTTAGTTGTTATATGCTAACTAAAGTATATCTCCGCTTCCTTAGTTTGTCAAGACTTCCTTAAAAGAAAAAGAAAACCGCAGCCCGAATACCCAGACTGCGGAAACGCTGGAGCGAACGACGGGAATCGAACCCGCAAATCCAGCTTGGGAAGCTAGTGTTTTGCCATTGAACTACGTTCGCAACGTCGTTATTATACTACATCGAAAAGGAAAATGCAAGTAGTTTCTTACAACATATTCGGAAAAGCCAAGGAATATACCGTATCAATACAAAACAGTCCTCCCAAGCAAAAAGCAATCACCTTTTTATTCTTCTGAGGGATCCGGGAAAACAGTCTCTTCAGCCTCGGGTACAAAAGATAAACTAAAAACAATCCCCCTAAGCCAAAGACCAACAGCCCGGACAAGCAGATACGGCCGTTTAAGTTAATGGGCATGCTGGTATAGTCCCACCAGCGGGTGTGGTATATCTGCTCCAACACCCAGGAAACAATATATTCCACCACACCGCATGCTGCCATACTAGAGAGGAAGAACACCCACCATTTCCCTGGCAGACGTTCTTTCATCCAAATCATCAGTACCCCTCCACTGCCGTAAATAGGAAGCCAGGGGCCGTGAAGGACGCCACGGTTGGTCAAATCGCCGCTCTGCACCAATATCAGCACCACTTCCCAGATCCAACCCATCATACTTACCACAAAGAAAACCAACACCAGATCCAGCCAATAATCTCGATCTGACTTATGGTCTACCTTCCATCTCATCTTTCCTTCTCCTTTCACAAAAATTTCTACAATTTTCCAAATAGTTCTTTCTTTTTCCAGTAAAATATCCTTTTTTCGTTTAATAGGGCATATTTTAGCAAAGGAATTTTAAAGCTTTGTCAGAAAATTGTTACAGAATTGCGAACGGAGAAAAATCTTTTTTTAATCAGTGTATGAAGTTTTAGCAAGATTGACAACGATTCCAACAGAAAACCCCTGGCGCAAAATACGCCAGGGGCAATATTCTATGTTTGTGATTTACTTTAAGAATCCTGCAATGATCTTCGCTTCCGCTTCCTCTTCCGTCAAGCCCAAAGTGCGGAGCTTGAGGATCTGTTCTCCGGCAATTTTGCCGATGGCGGCTTCGTGGATCAAAGCGGCTTCCTGATGATTGGCAGTCAATTCCGGCGCCGCATCTACCCGGCCTTCTTCCGCCAAAATGGCATCACATTCCGAATGGCCGGCACAGGGGGCGTTGCCCACAATCCGGGAACGATATGCCTGGTAAGAGTGACCCCGGGCCACCGAACGGGAAATCAGGTTCACGCTGGAATCTTCCCCGTTCATCTCCACCTCAAATTCAGTTCTAGCCTGCTGCTCTCCATCGGTGAGGATCCGCTCCCGAATAATCAGGGTAGCGCCCTTCCCCACTACGCCGGAGGTCTTGCGCAGGGTGTGGTCTACACCGCCCAGCTGGAGAGAATCCATTTCCAGCTCTGAGCCCTCTTCCAGGTAGATTTCGGTAACCGGGTCAATGGAGCGCTGTCCCAAACCGTTACCGGTGCCCACGTGCTTTTCTTGATAAATCACATGGGAGTTTTTCGCCAGGAAAAAGCGGTGAATGCCATTGTGGCGGGCCGGTTCTCCGGTTTCCAGGTGTACGCCGCAGCCGGCTACAATCAGCACGTCCGCTCCTTCTCCTACATAGAAGTCGTTATAAACGATATCGTCAATCCCTCCTTGAGTGACACAGGCAGGGATAGACACGGTTTCCCCTTTGGTGCCGGGAAGGATGTGGATTTCTAGGCCGGGGGCATCGGTTTTGCTGTCAATGCGAATATGTTCGGTGGATTTCCGACCGGCACAGCCGCCATTTTCCCGAATATTGTAGGCGCCTTCATAACCGTCCTGATAGTCGGAAACCTGTCTTAAAAGTTCCTTGGTGATTTCATTCATTGGGTTGCCCTCCAAAATCGATTTCTTTCTTCATGCACTGCGGGCATCCGGACTCCTGGGCTAACAGCTGAGGAAGGATCTCCGAAGCAGGGCCCTGTTTGGTGATCTGACCGTCGGCAATCACCACGATCTCGTCAGCAATGGCCAAAATCCGCTCCTGGTGAGAAATAATCACCGAAGTGCCGGATTGAGATTCCTTCATGGCCTGGAAAACGCCGATGAGATTGTGGAAGCTCCACAAGTCAATTCCCGCTTCCGGTTCATCAAACACAGAAAGCTTGCTGTGCCGCGCCAGCACGGTAGCCAGTTCAATGCGCTTGATTTCGCCGCCGGAAAGAGTGGCGTTTACTTCCCGGTTAATATAATCCCGGGCACAGAGTCCCACCTGTACCAGATAACCGCAGGCTTCGTCCTCAGAGAGGGGTTTGCCGGCTGCCAATTCCAACAGGTTGGCCACCGTCAAGCCCTTGAAGCGCACCGGCTGCTGAAACGCATAGCTGATTCCCATTCTGGCCCGCTGGGTTACGTCCAGATCGGTGATATCTGTTTCGTCCAAATAAATGCGGCCGGAATCCGGCTTTTCCAAACCGGAGATCAATTTTGCCAGAGTGGTTTTCCCGCCGCCGTTGGGGCCGGTGATGACCACCAGTTTATGGTCGGGAACCACCAAATCGATCCCCTTCAAAACCGAACTGCCGCCAGGGGCGGTCCAGGTAACTTGTTTTAATGTGAGCAAAGATAACACCTCTTTGTTGTTTATTGCTGAGATTGAAGTTTTTGATTTCCTAGTAAGTATACCACAAAAGGGTGTATTTGAAAAGCCCCTGGGAAAAATTTTGGAAAAAAGCAGAAGGATGCAAGGTTTCGGCGAAAATCACACTTATTTTGTATTCATTTATGAGGCATCTTTTCCTGCTGCCATAAGGGAAGCTGCAATTTTGCCTCCAATCCCCCTTGGGGACTATGGCCAAGCAGCAAAGTTCCCTGATGGACCTTAGCAATCTGCCGCACCAGCAAAAGCCCTAAACCGTGACGTGGTTCCCCGGTGGAGCTGTCGCACATCATATAGTGGGGAGTGTGCTGCAGCCGGTCCAGCTCCTCATCACTGAGCCCTACCCCATCGTCCTGCACCCACAGGCAGCAATACTCCCCTTCCCGGGTGACCGACAAAAAGATGGAGCAGCCCTGGGGATTGTGGGTTTGCGCATTGACAATGAGATTGGAGAGGGCCCGCTTGAGCAGGTTTTCATCCCCCAGCACCAAACAGGGGGACAATGCAGAGGAGGTTTCCCAATGAATAGGGTATTGCTCCTGTGCATCCAAATTGAGAAAGTCCACCGCCACCTGCCGCAACAAGGCCACTGCATGGATGACTTTCTGCTGCAAGGGCTGGACGTTATATTCCAACTTGGACGCCAGATTCAAATCATTCACCAGCTGCTGAATGCGTTGACTTTGACGGCGGATCACACCGGCTTTCGTTCGGGTATCCTGAGAAAGAGAACGATCTTCCTCCAACTGTCCTGCCGTACCCATAACCACAGTTAGGGGAGTTCGGATGTCGTGGGAAACGCCGGCAATCCAGTTGGCCCGGGCGGTTTCTTTTTTCCGCAGGGCGTAATCCTGGGTGCGGATCTTTTCCGCCGCCCCATTGATGGAGGCCGCCAGTTGGGCAAACAGTCCCTTCTCCTTGACATAAGGGGACTCCCCTTTGGGGAGCGCTTCTATGGCCCCTATAATCGGTTTCACCGCCTTAACCACCCCGGAAGTGGTGATTAGGTAGATCAGCAAAACAAGGAACACATTCATGCCCAGCCACGCCAATACAATCCATGGAGCATTGGCAATGAGGGAGTAGCTGAAGGTGTTGTACAGCAGTTTCCAGTAAGATTGTTTGGGAAATCCCAAAATCAGCAGGTCTTCCCCATATTCTGAAACTGTGGTAGGATAATCTTGAATATATCCCCGCACTGCCTGGCTCAGATCTCCCACAGTATAGGACAGCGGGATCTCCTCGGGAAGATTGTCGCTGTGCCACACCACATTGCCGGTACCGTTTTCCACCAGAATAGCCCAAGCTCCACCTCGGGAAAGCAGAGCCGACCCTTGGGCAGAAAGCTGATAACCACCTTCCGACTGTGGAGTGAGGGACTGAGCAATGGTTTCCGCAGCAGTCCAAGGACCGCTGTTGCCGTCATAGGCCCCGCTGTAGTGGAAGCTGAACACCAACACCAACAGTCCATTGAGAATCAACAGCAAAAACACCGACAGAACCAACACCATGAAAAACCGCTGAATGAGCTTTAAGGTACTGTTCATTTTACTTCCTCCGTGTTCAAACGGTAACCCAATCCTTTGACTGTAATCAAAGACACCGGCTTGGAGGGATTTGTTTCTATTTTTTCCCGAATCCGGCGAATATGCGCCATCAGAGAGTTTTCATAACCAAAAGGGTTGTCTCCCCAGGCGGCCTGACAGAGTTGGTCAATGGTAACGATTTTGCCTTCGTTCCGGCAGAGCGCTTGTAAAATAGCAAATTCTTTGGCGGTTAAGGGAATGCGCTGGCTGCCCTTTACTACTTCGGCCCGTTGAAAATCCAACTGGCAGGCAGCTAGGCGTACCAAAGCCGGCTGATCTTTGTAGCACCGGCGCAGCAGCCCCCCAATCCGCAGGGTGAGCTCTTTGGGCAAAAAGGGCTTCACCATGTAGTCGTCCGCCCCCATTCCCAATCCCCGGCAGCGATCTTCGTCTTCTCCCCGGGCCGTGAGAAACAGCACCGGAATATCCGAAAAGCGCCGTGCCTGAGTCAGCAGGGAAAATCCGTCCCCATCCGGCAGCATCACATCCAGCACTGCCAGTTCCGGCTGCCAACTTCGCCAAAGGGAAAGCCCTTCCTTTACAGCCGAGGCGGTTTGGATGTTGCGATAACCCTCTTCCTCTAAAATGCCTTTGACCATATCCAGCAGTTCCGGCTGATCGTCCACTAAAAGAAGCTTCCGATTTTTAATTTCCTGTTGCGCCATGTTTCTCACCTCATTGTTTTCCTTTTGGCCTTAGAAGTATTATAGCACAGCCCAGCCATTCTGCCCGGCCCAAAGGGAAAAAGTAAGGTAAATGTAAGGTAAGGGAGAACCTGCTGTAAGGTAGAGGGGCTATACTAAAAGCATCCAAAGAAAAGGAGTGAAACGGCCATGGAATATATGATTCAAACACAAAATCTCACCAAGACCTACGGAGATTTTACCGCCGTGTCCCATTTAAACCTGCACATTGCCAAAGGGCGGATTTACGGCTTTTTGGGACCCAACGGCGCCGGCAAATCCACCACCATGAAAATGCTTTTGGGATTGGTTCGGCCCACCAGCGGAACTTTTCAGATTGACGGAAAAGAGTATCCCAAAGACCGCAGTGAAATTCTCCACCAAATCGGATCCTTCATTGAAGCCCCCGCCTTTTACGGCAATCTCACCGGAGAGGAAAATCTAAAGATCCTGCAAACCATCTTAAAACTTCCCCCTTCCAGCGTGGAGCAGGCGCTGAAAACGGTAGGGCTTTATGAATACCGCCGCCGTCAGGCAAAGAAGTATTCCCTGGGAATGAAGCAGCGTCTTGGGCTGGCAGGAGCTCTGTTAGGACAGCCCCCTATCTTAATCCTGGATGAACCTACAAACGGCTTGGATCCTTCCGGCATCCACGAGATCCGCACCTTGATCCGTTCCCTTCCCCAGCAATACCACTGCACTGTGCTGGTGTCTTCCCATTTGCTGTCAGAAATTCAGCTCATGGCAGACGATGTGGGAATCTTAAATCACGGCCGATTGCTGTACGAAGGTACCCTCCAAGGACTCAACCAATACGCCCTGGAAGAAGGCTTGCCTACCGACCGTCTGGAGGACACCTTTCTGGCCATGATCCACGAAGACAATCTGAAACGGGGGGAGCAGACATGAGCATCTTCCTGGAACTGAAAAAAATCCACCGCACCGGCCTGCTTTTGGGGATACTGGCCGGAGGACTGTTGGCGGCGGCAGTGCCCATTCTGAACATCGCTGCCCGGCCGGAAACATTTCTTTCCATGCAGGGATCACCCCTGGCCATCTTAATTTCCCAAAACTGGTCTATGCTGGGAATGCTGAATCTGTTTTACCTGATAATTGGCGCCTCTATCCTCTATCACATAGAGTACGCCGATGGCGCCATGGAAAAGATGAAAGCCCTTCCCCTGTCACAAGGAGGAATATTTGCCGCCAAAACCCTGTTGCTTTGGGCTATGGGCGGCGTGGTGTTGATGCTGGAGCTGCTGGCCATTGGATTTTGCGCCTGGCACTGGTTTTCCGCCACCCATTTGCTGCTTTCTCTGCTGGCGGAACTGGGATTTCAGCTGGTGATGCTGCTGCCGGCCTGTATTCTTATGATGCTGATCTCCTCCCTTTGCCGTAATTTGTGGGTTACATTGGGGATCGGAGTTATTTTGCTGTTTGCTGTCATTACAACGAACACCATAGATTCTTTGGCGGTGCAGCTGTTTCCCTTTGCCCTATCTTTGAGCAGCTTCACCCAAGCAAACACAGAAAGCTGGCTGTATCTGGCTGCTGCCGGTGGGGAAAGTATCCTTTTTGGCTTGGCAGAGACAATTCTGATTCCTGCAAGGAGGCGTTTTGCATGAGTTATTTTTCCCTTTTGAAGGTGGAGCAAATCAAGCTACGCCGTTCCCACATTGTTTGGATTCTATTGATCCCTGTAACACTGCCCTGGGTGATGAATGTGCTCAACGCCGGGATACACCTTTCCTCCCAAACCATTTCCCCAGAAAACAACTTTTTCCTGCAATCCTTTATGGGTTTTGTGTGGCTGCTGTACCCCGCCACCTTAGTGGTAAGCACCGTGCTGCTCACCCAAATGGAACAGAGCAATCGAGGACTGCTGAAAATGCTGTCCCTGCCTCTTTCGCCTGTAAAGCTCTGCCTGGCAAAGTTTACGGTACTACTTTTGCTGGCGGCGCTGCAATTTTTGCTGATGGATCTGCTGTACTTTCCCTCTGCCTGGCTGGCTTCTCAGATGAACGGCTACCAATTTATGCTCTCCCCCTTGTTAGTGTTTCAGCAGAGCGGGATGATGTTCTTGACCTCCCTGCCCATGGCAGCATTGTACTGGATGATCGCCACGCTGCTGTCTTCCCCTGTTTTTTCAGTGGGAATCGGACTGGCTTCCATTGTGCCGTCGGTGCTGATTTTAAACACCAAAATTTGGTACTGCTATCCCCCCTGTTATTCTTTTTACTGGCTGACCCAGTTGATGGGGCAGATGTCCGATCCATCCGGTCAATTCCAATTCCAATGGATTCCCTTTTTGCCGGTGGCAGTAGGATTGTTGGCAGTGTTTCTGGTCGTTTCCTGCCTTTGTTTTGGGCGGACGGAAAGGCGATCATTTTCATGAAGTATGTTATGGCATTCCCATATTCACGGCAGCGCTGTTACCTGACATTGGTTTGATTCCATACAGTAAACAGGAGGATTACTTTGATGAAAGCAAAGACTTTTTCTATAATCAATATTTTATTACTCTTCTTACCCTGGACTATTTTATTGCTGCGGCTCAACGACTGGGCCCTTGCATCCCCCACTGCGGAGATTCTCATTGGAGTTTACTGTGCTGAAATGCTGTTTGGCGGCGTATTTTCCATCTACAGTTACTTAAAACAGGGCAAATCCAGCAAACTGATGCAGGTTTGTTTGGTAATCAATGTGCTGTATGCCGCCGCAGCTTTGTTTTTGGGAGCTTGGATGGCCTTGACGGCCTGGATGTGACGAGGTGATTTTGTGTTAAAACGTTTTTTTGCCGGCATCTGCTTGCTGCTTGGCGTAGGACTGCTGCTGGGGGGATGCAGCGGAAAGAGTTGCAAGGACACTTTCATCTCTGCCTACAATGACTCCCTGCAATTCATCAGCGGTTTTTCCCTCACTTCCGACAACGATCTGGCAGGAACCCGGCAAAAAGGAGAAGACAATTATACCGGCAGCTATCAAGCAGATTATTTGGATTTTACCGACCAAGAAATCCTCTTTGGCGGCACCGGATTGGAACGGGAAACCGGAAACCAACTTACCGTGACCTTTTCCTTACAGGTGGATTCTGGGGAAGGCGGACTTTATTGGCTGAATAAAGAGGGTCCCCATCCTCTCCAGCAAGGCAGTGGAAGCGGCACCCTGCAAATTCAGCTTTCTGACGGAGACAACTATTTGGTCAGTGCAGGCAAGGGATGGACCGGCTCCATCTCCCTCACCGTATCCTGACAAAACAAAATGCAGACAGGGAATTGACTCCTTGCCTGCATTTTTTGATGATCGCAATTTTTAGCCTGTTAAGAAAGGTAGATTCAGCACCTCTTGGGAGGCTGTTCCGGCCGGTTTAACAGCACCATAAAGCTTTCCCGCTCCCGGCGGCCAGTAATCTCCAGATCATAGCTGGTGACTATCTCCGGAATCAGGCCGCTGTTCGGCGCGGCATACCGACAAAGCGGTATCGTGACATTACCCTTCTTGGAATCCTTCCCATTCCGCCGGACGAAAACCCACGCAAACCAGATTTTCTGAAACTCCAATGGGACGCTTTACCAACATCCCGTTTTGGGAGAGCAGCCGACGCTGTTCCTCCTCCGGCATGGTGGGAAGTTTTTCCTTTAAATCCAATTCCCGATACAGCTTTCCGCTGGTGTTAAAAAACTTCTTTAACGGCAAACCGCTTTTTTGCTGCCAGAGGGAAAGTTCTTCTTCCGTAGGGGGCTGCTGGGTGATGGAACGTTTGGTGTAAGAAATTCCATGTTCTACCAACCACTTTTCCGCCTTTTTACAGGTGGAGCAATTTTCATAACACAAAAACAGCATGAAACGCACCTCTCAATATCCTAAGGATTCCCCCACCAAAAGCACTTTAATCCGGTTGGGAATCATCTGAGGGCCTAGCGCCACAAAGCTGGCACAGATCCGGTCCTTAGACAGGCAGTGCATACATTCCCCGGTTTGGACACAAGGAGTGTTTTTGTGCAGACGGGCGGCATTTTTGGGGGCGCTGACGGTTTGGTTGCGGCGAATGGCAGCTTCCAGGTTTTCGCAGATCTTATTGATCCCCGCCACCACGATTACAGTATCCGGACCGTAGATCATAGCAGCTACCCGATTTCCCCGGCCATCCACGTTGTAAAGGTAGCCATCCTGGGTCACGGCGTTGGAAGAGGTCAAAAACACGTCACTGGTAAAGGCCCGGCGAAACAGGTCCTTCAGTTCCTCCGAAGTCAATCCGGGGGCAAAGCGGTCCAAAACCTCCAATTCCCCTTGGGCGCCCATCTGCCGGATACCGTTTAACACGCCGGTTTCCTCTAAGGTTACAGAACCGCCAAACGCCACGGTTGCCCCTTGGGGAATCCACTCCAAAATTTTCGGAAGCACATCCCAGCGACTATCCACATACTCCGCCACCATCCGATTGCGGCGCAACGCTTCTAAGGTTTTGCTTACATATTCTTCCATGACTTTATTCTCCCCGTTTTACGGCGTTTTCGACGGCTTTGGCCACATTTTCGGCCACAGCCGGATTAAAGGGATCGGGCAGGATGTAATCGGTGCGCAGTTCGTCATCGGGAATGATTCCGGCAATGCCATAGGCCGCTCCTACCTGCATTTCGTCGGTGATGTCCCTGGCTCTGGCCCGCAGCGCTCCCTTAAAGATTCCCGGGAACGCCAGCACATTGTTGATTTGGTTAGGGAAATCGCTCCGGCCGGTGCCCACAATATAAGCTCCGGCAGCCAGCGCTTCATCCGGCATAATTTCCGGCACCGGATTGGCCATGGCAAAGACCACCGGTTTTTCATTCATGCTTTGAATCATAGCGGGAGTGACCATATTGGGCTTGGATACGCCGATAAACACATCT
>DVGY01000056.1 GCA_018712465.1 Candidatus Egerieicola pullicola
TTAATGACACTGAAAGCAGAATGCCTTAAAATACAAGCCTGTAGTGGCTTTTATCCGTGATAATGATTTCCCGACCATGAAAACCTTAAAGGATGGCAGCGAAGCCAACGATTCCGACGAAGAAGCCCAAACAGAAGAATAACAAAATTACCCCAGCGGATAATGTTCCGTTGGGGTATCTTCATATCAAGCAAAAATAGGAGAAATCACCATGATCATCGAACACAATCCCAAAGAATTGGCCGCCATGGAAGAATTTCACAAGGGCAACCGGCAAAAGGGGCTGGAATTGCAGGAAGAATTTGCCGCAGCTTTCCGGGAGGAATACAAAGAAAAGGATCACTGCCCCTGCCAAAAAGCCTGCCGCTACCACGGCAACTGCAAGGAATGCGTGGCCATTCACCGGGCTCATCAGGAACACGTCCCCAACTGCATGCGCCCCATCCTCAACCAAAAGATCAAGCTGCTGTCCCAACTCACAGAACACACCATTGCAGAGGAAATCCAGCCTCCGCAAGAAGTGCTGCGGAAAGAATTTTTATAATGCCCCGCAAAATTAACGCCTGGCCCGGCAAGTTTCCGCCACGGTTCGGTAAACAGGATTGGTAAAAAGCAGATGATAGGTCACATTGGCTTCCGGGGCGGTAATAGGAATGACTTTTCGCCGGGCAAGCAACCCCTTGCTGCTGCGAATATCCTTGGTTAAATCAGTGGTAAAGCAAAACAGTGCAGACTGGCGAACCAATTCCTGAAATTCAAATTCATCGGTCTGCACCAAAAACCGGGATGCCGGCATTTTTTCCCGACAAAGCTTATCCCAAAACCCAATTTGAGAAAGAAGCAAACAATTGAAACCATTTAGCTCTTCAAAAGTCAAATGTTCCCGGCTGGCTAAATGGTGTTCCTCGGGTACACAGACCGACAATTTTTCCTCCAACAAGGGCACACAACTTACCCCTTTCAACTCCACCGGCCAAGGCAGGATCCCCAATGCACATTCTCCACTTGCCACCTTCTGGAGAATTTCCGTCTCTTCCGATAAGGTGGAAGAGATGGTCTGACCGGGAAATTCCGAAGATAACACCGGAAGCAAGAACCACAACGGCGCGGGAGCACAGGACTGCACGGTAATGGTATGAAGCCGCTTATCAAAAGCCTGAACCTGCACTACCGCCTCCTGGGCATCCGCCAACAAACCTCGAGCATATTCCACCGCTTTTTTCCCGGTTTCATTCAACTGAATTTTATTTTTGCTGCGGGAAAACAGAGAGACTCCGAATTCCTCTTCCAAATGCTGCATGGTTCGGGTGATGGTAGGCTGGGAAAGATGTAATACTTCGGCGGTTTTGGAAAGAGTACCTTGGTCCGCAAATGCCACCAACTGTTCCAATTCCAACAAATTCAGCATTGAAATCCTCCTTTCACTATTCATATAGTGAAATCTATAATTCGATATTTCTATTGTACATTCTTTTTCTTTTGTTGTAAACTGTAGATGTAAACAAAAGCAAATCAAAACTCACAATTCAAATTCTGAATGTAGGAGGATATGGATATGGAATACGTAACATTAAACAACGGTGTGAAAATGCCTAAGCTGGGCTACGGCGTTTATCAAACTCCCCCGGAAGAAACGGAACGCTGTGTGCTGGACGCCATTCGCATCGGCTACCGCAGCATCGACACTGCCCAGGCTTACGGCAACGAAGAGGGTGTAGGAAACGCCATGGTCAAATGCGGCCTGCCTCGGGAAGACCTGTTCATCACCACCAAAGTGTGGATCTCCAACAACGGCTACGAAAAGGCCAAGGCATCCATCGAGGAATCCCTGAAAAAGCTGCAAACCGGCTACATTGACCTGCTCCTCATCCACCAGCCCTTCGGCGATTACTACGGCACCTACCGGGCCATGGAAGAAGCCTACAAGGAAGGTAACGTCCGGGCCATCGGTGTTTCCAATTTCTACCCCGACCGGTATCTGGACCTGTTCCACTTTGCCGAAATCAAGCCCGCCGTCAACCAGGTAGAGACCCATGTGTTCCAGCAGCAAAAGGTTGCCAAGAAGTACATGGAAAAGCACGGCACTCAGATTATGTCCTGGGGACCCTTTGCGGAAGGTAAAAACAACTATTTCCAAAATCCAGTGCTGAAAGAGATTGGAGATCAATACGGCAAATCCGTTGCCCAGGTTGCCCTGCGGTTCTTGCTCCAGAGCGACGTAGTGGTCATTCCCAAATCCACCCACGAAAACCGGATGCAGGAAAACTTCAACGTCTTTGACTTCACCCTTAGCAATGAGGATATGGAAAAGATCCAAGCCCTGGATACCGGCAAGAGCCTGTTCTTCTCCCACTACGATCCTGAAACGGTAGAATGGTTCATGACCATGGCTTAATTAACCCACCTCACTGATGGATACCCTGAACGCCCGGTGACAGAGCATTCCTCTGCCGCCGGGTTTTTTGCGTCTTTTTGCAATCTTAAGGAAATCTTATTGTATCTGCGCCTCGGTTCCCTTATAATAAATCATAAGGGGGGATTTCCGTGTCCAAAAAGAAAGTTATTTTTCTTTCGATTTTATTGATAGTCCTGCTGATCATAGGCGGGGGGCTGTTTTACTTCCGCCATTACTTTCTGGGCACCAGCTTTGCCCCCATCTCCGCCAAAACCAACGCCGATTTCGGCATTGCAGACCAGATCAGTTCGGTGGACCGGGACGGGGACGGCATCGACGACCAAACCGACATCCTTCAAGGGGTTCGGGAGTACATCGCCACTCAGCCCAAATATCAAAGCAGGTACTACGCTTCCGGCTATCCCGACGACGGATACGGAGTCTGCACCGACGTAGTAGCCTTTGGACTGCTACATGCCGGGTACGACCTTCGCCAGCTGGTCAACCAGGACATCCAGACTCACCCTGAAGACTACAACATCCAAACCCCGGATCAAAACATTGATTTCCGCCGGGTGAGGAATTTGAAAGTCTACTTTGCCCACACTGCCATCCCCCTCACCACCGACATCTATGACATTGACCAATGGCAGGGTGGGGATATTGTGATCTTTGAAAACCACATCGGGGTGGTGTCCGACCATCGGAACAACCGGGGTGTGGCCTACGTCATCCACCACGCCACCCCCTGGCAGGAATCCTACGAGCAAGATATTTTAGAATACCGAAACGATATTGTAGGGCATTATCGAATCAGTGAGTAAGGAATTGTTGAAAGGTCAGGGGACACACCAAAAAGTTTTCAACAATACCCTGTAAGCTGTGTTAATTACTGGGAACTTACCTTTTAATAAGAAAAAACCGGCGGCAGAAATTTCTACCGTCGGTTTCTCTTTGCAGGTACGCCCTGCGTTCCCTTCCTGCTTGGAAAAGGAGACTCAGCAATTTGTCTTTTTATGCTTACTGATTTTTCGTTCAAGGATACCAAGTACTCCGGATAGAATCAAGCTGGCACACACTGCCCCAAATGCCACTGGCTGGACACTTGCTTTTAAATCGCCAAAAAGCAGCATCGCCAGAAACTCTACTCCGCCGAAAAGTGTAGAAACCTGAATGATTCTGATCACATATTTCATCCCTAATTCTCCTTTCTTTCCGGTGCTTGTGACACCGGAATCTACAAAAACAAGGGATTTTTTAATTTAAAATCTTCTCGCCTAATTTTCCTAACGGCTTATTGAGCTGACGGGCAATGGTGCCCACAAACAGGGCGGCGGCTACCGTGCCTTCCCGAACCCCTTCCAACTGATGGAGGAAAATCAAGGACAAAGCGCTGGCAATCACCACCAAGCTCACGTCAAAGATTACCTTCATGGTGCCGAACTTAATAGGGCAGACCTGGCAGATGGCCAGCACCACCCCTTCGCCGGCCAATACCACCACATTGGCAGTGACCTCAAAGCTTACCCCCACCGCCACCAGTACAATGCCGATGAGGCAGAACACCCACTGCATCAAATATCCTTGACAGGGAATCTTTTCAATGGCCCAGATGCCAAAGTCAGTGAGATACCCAAACACCAGCGCCACCGGAAGCTGCATCAACTGCACCGGCTGAAACTTCTTCCGCAAAATGCAGATCTGAATCAGGATAAAGGCACAGTGCATTAAAATGGTGGCGGTCCCCACACTCAAAGGAGTCAGTAGGTTCACCACATAGGGCAGGCTGGAAATAGGGGAGGTGCCCAAGGCAGCTTTGATGGAAAAAGCTACCCCAAAAGCCATGATAGCAAGTCCCACCGCCAAAAACAGATACCGCTTGATGTAATAGGGAAGGGGGTGCTTCAGCCGGTATGTCATTGCTGGTCGCCGGCTTCCCGCTTTTGTTGTCCTGCCCGGTACTTCAGATAGCTGTCCAAGATAATGGTAGCGGCCACCTCGTCGATCACTTCTTTGCGCTTTTTGCCGTAAACGCCGGTTTCATCCAAATAGCGCTGAGCCTGCATGGTAGTCTGCCGTTCGTCCCAGGTCTCCACCGGGATGGGGATCAAAGCATTCAACGCCTTGGCAAACCGGCGGCACTTTTCCGCCCGCTCACCGTAGCTGCCATCCATATTCCGGGGCAGACCCACCACCACCATGCCAACTCCCAATTCCTTGGTGGCGGCATAGGCGACTTTTTTTACCAGGGTTTCGAAATCCCGCTCCACAATGGTCCCCACTGGGGAGGCCAAAAATTCAGTGCGGTCGCACACCGCCAAACCGGTGCGCACATCCCCGTAATCCACACTCATAATCTTCATTGCGTTACCTTCCTTGTTTTGGCTTTGTTTTGGTAAAACCGGTCTGCATCTCTTTGGGCAGATGACTCAGATCGTCGAACTTCACCAGGGTAAACACTCCGTTCTCTTCGGTGACCGTGGTCACACCGGTGTTATGGGAAAGATCCTCACAGCGCATTGCTTCCACCGGCCGGTGATCCAGCCAAGTCACTAAAGTTCCCAAAGCGCAGCCGTGAGATACAATACAAATAGTCTTATCTTGATTGCTTTTTACTATTTGTTTAAAACATTGCACCATCCGTTGGTAAACGTGGCTCATAGCTTCCCCGCCGGGAGCTTGAAAATACCCGGGACTGTCAAAGAAATGATTGGCCATCACCGGATCTTCCTTTTGAAACACATCCCAGCCTTTGCCTTCCCAACGGCCGCCGTCAATTTCCAGCAGCCCTGGCTCCGAAAGCAAAGGAGCTCCCACAAACCGATTCACCGCCTTAGCGGTTTCCATGGCCCGTTTGAGCGGGGAAGAATAGACAATATCAGGATGCAGCTCCTGTCCCCGCCGGGCCAAATACTCCAGTTGGGCATAACCCAGAGGAGAAAGGTTACTGTTCACATGACCTTGAAATACATGACCCACATTGCCCGCTGCCTGTGCATGACGGATGAGATAAATGGTGGTCATTTTTTATCACCTCACCAAGGCTGCACGGTGCCGGTTAAATCTGCTACCCGGGCCACCCCGTGCTGGTCGCACCAATCGTTCATTCCCCGAACCACCTTTACCGGTGTCCAGGGGTCTGCAAAGATGGCAGCCCCAATCTGTACCGCACTGGCGCCTGCCATCATCATTTCCACCGCATCTTCCGCTGTAGCAATGCCGCCCATTCCTACCACCGGAATCTTTACGGCGTTGGCTACCTGCCACACCATTCGCACCGCCACCGGGAACACGGCCGGACCGGACAGGCCCCCTACATTGTTCTTTAAAATAGGGCGGCGGGTGTTGATGTCAATCCGCATTCCCAACAGGGTGTTAATCAGGCTCACTGCATCTGCGCCGGCAGCTTCCACCGCCTTAGCAATGTCGGTGATGCTGGTGACGTTGGGGGAGAGCTTAACCATCAAGGGCTTGGTGGTGTGCTGCCGCACTGCTTTGGTAATTTCCTCCGCCGCAGAACAACTGGTGCCAAAGGCGGCGCCCCCTTGCTTTACGTTAGGGCAGGAAATATTCAGCTCGATGATGTCCACCTTGGTGGGCTCCAGCTTCTGGGCAATCTCCACGCAGTCCTCAATGGTGTGTCCCGCCACATTGGCAATAATCACCGTGTCCTGCTGTTCCAGATAGGGAAGCTCTTCCTGAATAAAATGGTCGATGCCACCGTTTTGCAGCCCTACGGAATTGAGCATTCCGGAAGGGGTTTCCGCTACCCGGGGAGGTGGGTTGCCGTTTTGGGGGCGCAGGGTCATGCCCTTGCAAGAAATACCACCCAACTGGGAAAGAGGATAGAGACACTCATATTCCCGGCCGAAACCGTAAGCTCCCGAAGCAGGAATCACCGGGTTTTTCAGCTCCACCCCAGCAATGGTTACTCTTAAATCTGCCATGTTTCTTCCCCTCCTTAAAAAAGTACATCCTTGAAATCAAATACCGGTCCATCCTTACAGACATGGCTCAGATATTCCTGTCCGTCCTTCACCGTACGGCAGGCACAGACCAAACAGGCTCCTACGCCGCAGCCCATCCGCTCTTCCAGGGAAACCTGACAGTCCACCCCGTACTGCTGAGCCAACCCGGCCACACCTTTGAGCATGGGGTGGGGTCCGCAGGCGCAGATCAAAGCGGGCTTTTTGGCTTGCAGCTGCTGCTCCAGAGCCTGGGTCACAAAGCCGTGGAAGCCCATGGTGCCATCGTCGGTGCAGAGAACTACCTGATTGCCCTGACGCTGAAAATCCTCAGTGAGAATCACCGCATTGGCGCTGCGGAAGCCAACAATAGCAGTGGCTTTCTGGCCGTATGCTTTGGCTGTTTCCAGCATGGGAGGCACTCCAATGCCGCCGCCAACTACAATGATTTCTCCCTCCGGCTGGGCAAAGCCATGGCCCAAGGGTCCCATTACATCCAGATTGTCCCCAATCCGCTTTTCTCCAAGGATCCGAGTGCCTTCCCCTTTGATTTCAAACACGAACCGCAGGGTGCCCTGATCCCGGTCAATCTCACAGATCGAGATCGGACGGCGAAGAAACAATCCCTCTACCTTTAAATGGGCAAACTGCCCTGGCTGAGCCATTGCTGCCATCTCCGGGGCGGAAACGGTAAGATCGATAATATGCCTGGCTAAAATTTCTTTCTTTACAATGGGATAAACTCCCTGCAAATATGCCATAGTAACCCCTCCCTGGGCATCTTGTCATTTGCATTCATTGTAGCATACTTGCCGGGAAATAACAAGAAAACCCTTGTCCATTCAGGCACACCACTCCTTTGTGGATGGACTTCACGCGGCCCGTTTGGTGGAAAAAATTCAAAATTCGTTAGATAACCTATAAAGCCGGATTATTCCTCTTCCTTTTTTGATTTATTGTGCAAAACTTTCCTTGAAATACCGGCCTATCTCTTGCGGAATTTGCAAACTTCCAGTATAATATCTCTTAGTCACGGAAGAAGGAGGAAGAAGAATGAAGGTGCTTCTTTACACGGAGGCCATGAATCTTCTGGGAAAATCCGGCGTGGGCAAAGCCCGCAGCCATCAGATCCGCGCTTTAGAACAAGTGGGGGTGGAATGGACCATCGACCCCAAAGAAAAAGTAGATCTGGTTCACATCAACACCATCTTTCCCAATTCCCACCGACTGGCCAAGAAAGCAAAAAAGCAAGGCATCCCGGTGGTATATCATGCTCACAGCACCGTGGAGGACTTTAAAAACTCCTACCTGGGCGCCAACGCCGTAGCGCCGCTGTTTAAAAAATGGCTCTGCTCCTGCTACCGTTTGGGAGACAGTCTGATTACCCCTACTCCCTATGCCAAGCACTTGGTAGAGAGCTACGGCCTGACTCAGCCCATCTATCCCTGCTCCAACGGCATTGATCTGGAGTATTACGAAAAAAACGAAGAAGCGGGCCGAGAGTTCCGCAGACGGTTTGGCTTTTCGCCGGAAGATAAAATCGTCATGAGTGTCGGCCTGCAAATTGAGCGCAAGGGAATTTTAGACTTTGTGGAATTGGCCAAGCGAATGCCTCAATACCAGTTCATCTGGTTTGGATACTCCTCTCCTTGGACCATTCCCGCCAAGATCCGCAAGGCCGTGCGCACCAAGCTGCCCAACCTGCATTTCCCCGGGTACATTGATGAAAAAATTCTCCGCACAGCGTACTGGGGAGCAGATTGCTTTTTGTTTTTGACCCATGAAGAAACCGAAGGCATTGTGCTGCTGGAAGCCTTAGCGGCCCGGCAGAAGGTGCTGATTCGGGACATTCCCATCTACAAAGAATGGCTGGAAGATGGAAAGAACATCTATAAGGCAGATTCCTTGGACAGCTTTGAAGCCAAACTTCGAGGCATTCTGGAAGGGGAGTTGCCCGATCTTACCGAAGCCGGATACCAAGTAGCCTATAACCGCAGAATTGAAGCGGTGGGCCAAACCTTGGACACCATCTATCGAGAAACCATCCACCGGGTAAAGGCCCGGGAAACGCAGCCGGCCGCCCAACAGACACCAGTCAACGAATAATACAAACAAAAAGACGTTTCTTGTTCCTGGAAAAAGGAATGGGAAACGTCTTTATTCGTCTGTCGGCGTTAAGATTCCGATTTGCAGCAAAAACTCTTTGGCTTGGGTTTTGTACAATCCCGGCAGCACAATTCGATTTCTGCCTTCTCCGTAAATATGAAAGATCACATCGCACTGGCCAGTCCGCTTTTGGAAAGGACTTTGCCGAAGCTGAACCATAACAATTCGGTCCCGGTGAACCATGGTAGTGGTGAGACGGTATCCCTTCATAGTGCGGATGGTAACCCATCCATCCTTCTCTCCGACTCCGGCATGACGGTATCCCCGCCAACGCAGCCAAAACAGCCAACTCATCGGCAGCCAAAACAATCCCCACACCAACCAAAGGGTAGCGCCGATGCCGTCCACCAAAAGCCCGGAAATCAATGCCAGCGCCGTCACCACCCCCATAAAGATTGCAGGAAATCCCAGGTAGCGCCAAACGCAGCGGCGGGGAGTAAGCTGATTTGGAGTTTCCTGCCATTCCGGCAGCAGGGTGGAAGTTTCCCGGCGCAGTTCCAAGAGAGAACAGGATGGCACCAGCAGATTATTGGTCCCGTCCCGCTTGCCGTAACCGCTGCACCGCAGGGTGGCGTAGCCCATCCCCATGATTCGAGACAGATTACTTTCCACTAAAGTTACAGAATTGATTCGACTGACCATCATATGAGTGTGGTGTTGGCTGACAAGTCCACAAGACAGCCGAAGCACATTTTGGCTTCTCCGACAACGGAACCGCAGCAGATAAAACAGGTGGGCCAAAAAGATGCCTGCCCAAAACAACAGCACAATGGCCGCCAGCACGGCAAACACAGGAGAAAGACTGTTGGAGAAAAACTCTGCGGTCCGCCGCACACTCTCCCGCATGAAGTCTTCCAACTGCCTTCCAAACAACCGAATGGCGGTAGTTAAACCGGCAGCAAAGTAGAGCAGACCGGAAAGGTTATTGGTGTTCAGCAAGGCATAAAGAAAGATCCGACCGGTTTTGGCCTGGTACCGCTCCTCCACTGGTTCCAATCTGGTGGAAAACAGGGTGTCGATCATCTGGACGCTTTCCTTCCGGGTAAGGGTGAGGGTAACGTCGTAGGTGTGCTTGCCTCCTCCGTCGGTATCTGCCTGAAGCTTCACTGCCCGCATAGGCCGCAGATACCAAGGCTCCTGACGGCTCAGGTAGGAAATCTGTTCCTTGGGCAGAAACAGCACGGCGGTGCAAAGGATTCCCTTATACACCCACAATCCTTTTTCACTGTACCGGTACCGCAAAAAAGCCCACCGATATACCCCGCTGCCGATGATGACCAGTACCACCAGCAGATCCAGCCAAGCTCCTTGCAGCCAGCCGGCAAATTCTCCGTGAATAATCACATAGATCAGGGTGCGGAGTATGGGGATAATTAACAAAAACAGCTTACCGGAGATATTTTCCAGAATGTTGATGGGGTGTTGATAACGCTTCTTCATATCGGTTCCTCAAAGGCTGGGGAAAGGGCATAGAGAATCCGCCGGGCTTCCGTTTCGCTTAAAAAGAACAGCCACACACTTCCTCCCGCTGCTGTTACTCGGATGGAGCGAAGCTTGCACAACCGGCTGATGGGATCGCTGAAGGTATTGACGTAACTGACCCGGTTTCGTGGAATGCACACCGTCTTTTGCCAAAACACCCCTTTGCAGACCCAAAAGGAATGGGACTCCAGCTTGTATTCCGTGTTGAGATACCGCAGGGGCAGATACCAAAACACCATAATCACCGCCGCCAGCCCCAACAGCCACAAGGTCCAAAGTCGAAGGAAAAACCAGCGTTCCAACAACAGCGCCAACAGAATCTCCAACACGGCAGTGAGCAGCAGCGCCACCATCTCCCACATAACAAAGGCTTTCCGAGGCAGGGATAATCCGTCCTTCATCGCTGCATTCTCCCCTTTTTTCGGAGCCCTACCGGCAGTGCCACGCATTCCCGAAACCAATACCCAAAAGCCACCACCGGATTGAT
>DVGY01000057.1 GCA_018712465.1 Candidatus Egerieicola pullicola
TTGCATTTCATAAAAACCCCTCCTTAGGAAACCTGGGTGAATTGGCTGTTGTACAGGTCGGCGTAGAAGCCTCCCTGTTCCAGCAGGGACTGGTGGGTGCCGCTTTCGATGACGTCCCCGTCTTTGAGCACCAAAATCAGGTCGGAGTTCTTGATGGTGGAGAGGCGGTGGGCGATGACAAAGGAGGTGCGGTTCTGCATCAACTGGTCCATGGCGCTTTGGATTTGAAGTTCCGTGCGGGTGTCCACCGAGCTGGTGGCCTCGTCCAAAATCAGCATGGGCTTGTCGGCGATCATGGCCCGGGCAATGGTCATCTGCTGTTTCTGGCCCTGGGATAGGTTCACCGAATCGTTTAATACCGTGTCGTACCCGTGGGACAGGGTGCGGATAAAGTGGTCCAGCCCTACCGCCTTGCAGGCCGCCTTCATCTTTTCGTCGTCGGCGTCTTCGGTGCAGTAGATCAAATTCTCCCGCACCGTGCCTTCAAACAGCCAGGTGTCCTGGAGCACCATGCAGAACTGGGCGTGGACGTCCTCCCGCTTTAGATCCTGGGTGGAGATGCCGTCGATGCGGATGCTGCCGTCCTGGATCTCGTAGAACCGCATCAGCAGGTTCACCAGGGTGGTTTTCCCGGCGCCGGTGGGGCCTACAATGGCGATCTTCTGGCCTGGCTTGGCTTTGGCGGAAAAGTCGTGGATGATGGTTTTCCCGGTGCCGGGATAGCCGAACTTCACGTGCTCAAACTCCACATAGCCCTTTGCTTTGTCCAGGGAAGCGGTTTTTTGGCTTTCGTCCTCCATCTCTTCCCCTTCCAGAAATTCAAAGACCCGTTCCCCGGCGGCAGCCCCGGATTGCAGGGACTGGATGGCCTGGGCGATCTGGGACAGGGGCTGGGTGAAGTAGCGCACGTACATCATAAAGGCCACAATCACTTCAAAGCCGCACTGGCCGTTCATGGTCAGCACCGCCCCCACCACGCAGACCGCCACATAGCCGAAGTTGCCGATGAAGGTCATCAAGGGCTGCATCAAGCCGGACAGGCTCTGGGCCTTGAAGGCGCTGTCCCGCAGCTTTTGGTTGTAGTTGTCAAAGGCCTTTTTGGAAGCGGCTTCCCCGTTGTAGGCCTTCACCACCGTGTGACCGGCGTAGATTTCCTCAATGTGGCCGTCCAGTTCTCCCAGGTGTTTCTGCTGCCGGGAGAAGTATTTCTGGCTTCGGCCGGTGATCAGCCGCAGCAGCACAAAGCCGATGAGGGTGGCGGCCACGGCGGTGAGGGTCAAAATCACGTTGGTGATCAGCATCATAATCAGCGAACCCAAAAACAGGGTGATGGCGCTGACCATCATGCCGATGCTCTGGTTTAAGGATTGGGAGATCATATCCACGTCGTTGGTGACCCGGGACAGAATATCCCCGTTGGAGGTGCGGCTGTAAAAGCTCATGGGCAGCCGGTTGATTTTCCGGGAAATATCGCTGCGCATCTGCTTGGAGACGCCCTGGGCGATGGTGGACATAATAAAGTGCTGGGTAAAGCTCAAAATGGCTCCCGCCACATACAGGATGGCTAAAAAGATGCCGATGCGGAACACGGCGTCTAGGTCGATGCCGGTCATCAGCCCTTCGGTGATGATCCGGGTCAGTTCCGATAACTGGTCCGGTCCCACCAGGGTAAAGACGGTGCCTCCGGCGGCGCAGACCACCGCAATGAGGATGGGAATCAGGTATTTCTTACAGTATAGGATCAGCTTTTTCCAGGAGCCCACAAAGTTCTTGGACTTTTCGCCGCCGCCTCGGCCCATGCCGTGGCCCCCCATGCCGGGACGCGGGCGGACGGGGGTAGATGGTTGACTGCTCATTCGGCCAATTCCTCCTTTGAAAGCTGGGACAGGGCGATCTGCTGGTACACCGGGCAGCTTTTCATCAGCTCTTCGTGCTTGCCCATGCCGGCGATCTTTCCGTCCTCCAGCACAATGATTTTATCTGCGTCTCGAATGGTGCCGATGCGCTGGGCTACCATAATCCGGGTGGAGTCCCCGCACTCCTGCTGCAAGGTCTGACGCAGGATCCGGTCGGTTTTGTAGTCCAACGCGGAGAAGGAGTCGTCAAAGATGAAGATTTCCGGCCGGCGGCAGATGGCCCGGGCAATGGACAGCCGCTGTTTCTGGCCGCCGGACAGGTTGGAACCGCCCTGAGCGATGTAGCCGTCGTATTCTTCCGGCAGCTTTTGGACAAATTCCTCCGCCTGGGCGGTGCGGACGGCGTGGATCACATCCTCCTCCGAACTGGGCTTGCCGCTGTCCCCGTAGGCCACGTTGCTTTTCACCGTGCCGGAAAACAGGATGGATTTCTGGGACACGTAACCGATCTTATCCCGGAGAGCGTGCTGGTTGTACTCCCGCACGTCCACTCCGTCCACCAGCACCTGACCCTGGGTGACGTCGTAAAACCGGGGGATCAGGTTGATGACGGTGCTCTTGCCGCAGCCGGTAGCCCCGATCAACGCCACTGTTTCCCCTTGGTGGGCGGTGAAGGTGATGTTTTGCAGCACATCCCCGTCGGCGTCGGGATACCGGAAGGAGACGTTGCGAAACTCGATTTCCCCCTTCTTTCCCGGCTGGGACTGGGTGACGCTGCCGTCCTGGATGGAGGAGCGGGTATCCAGCACCTCCAAAATCCGCTTGGCCGCCACACTGGCCCGGGGCAGGATGATAAAAATCATCACCAACATCATAAAGGCCATGACCACCTGCATGGCGTACTGGGAAAAGACGATCATGTCGGAGAAGATGGGCAATTTGTCCGCCATCTGGGCGTTTTCTACCAGATAGGCCCCGATCCAGTACACCGCCAGGGTCAGTCCGCTCATCACCATCTGGATGCCGGGCATCAAAAAGGCCATGGTGCGGTTGGCAAACAGCTGGGTTTTGGTGAGCTGCTGGTTGGCGTCCTCGAATTTGGCTTCCTGGTAGTCCTCCGCGTTGTAGGCCCGGATGACGTTTAAGCCGGTGAGGTTTTCCCGGGTCACCCGGTTGATGTCGTCGGTGAGTTTTTGCAGTTGGCGGAACTTGGGCAGGGCCACAATGATGCAGACCAGCACAATCACCAGCAGCACCGCCACCGCTACACCGGTGGACATAGTCCACTGCCAGCTTTTTCCGGCAATCTTGCAGATGGCCCAAACCGCCATAATGGGGGCTTTGAGCAGCACCTGCAACCCCATGACAATGAGCATCTGCACCTGCATCACGTCGTTGGTGGAACGGGTGATCAGGCTGGCGGTGGAGAATTTCCCGATCTCCGCCATGGAGAAGGACTGGACCTGGTCAAACAGCTTTTCCCGCAGGGTGGCGGAAAAGTTGGCGGCGATTCGGGCGGCGCAGATGGCGGCGATGATGGAAGCGGCAAAGCTCCCCAAAGCGCAGGCCAGCATCTTGCCGCCGGCAATGAGGATGTCGCTCATGGCGCTGCCTTGGGTCTGCACCAGGGTGGTGATCTGGGACATATAGTCCGGCATGGTCAGATCCAGCCAGACTTGAGCCACAATGAACACCAACGCCAGAACAGCTAAGCCCCAATCCTGCTTGGTCAGGTATTTCAGCAGTTTCAGCATGAATGGTTTACTCCTTTCGCAATGCGGCAGGGGAACCGCTCCTCTGCCGGTTTTATGGAATAAAAAAAATTATAGCACCTTTTTGGCGGGGTGTTCCTTTCTTTTTTGCAACGAAATTGTTTCTGTTTTTTGAATCGCTGGGGCGGATGCGATGGGATTTGGAGAAAACTGTTTTATTTTTTCTATTTTTTCCGGATTCTGAGAAAATTTACCAATCGGTTACTTTTATTTTAATGGTTGTTTTTTCGGTTGGGATAGAGAAGGACGTGGCAGCAGAAAAAGTCCCCTTCTTGGTAGTAGTCGGTGAACCCGTGATAGCGCTTGGCAAGGTCCCGGACGATTTTGGTGCCCAGTCCGTGGCCCGGTTCCGGTTTGCTGCTGACCAGGTTGGGATTTTCCTCCAGCACTGGTCGGGGGACGGTGTTTTTCACGGTGAGGGAAAACTCTTCCGGGGTGGAGGTAAGCTCCAACCGGATCTCCCGCTGCCGGTCACAGGTTTGGCTGGCTTCGATGGCGTTTTCCATTAGGTTGCCCAGCAGGCTGCATAGGTCCCCGTCCCCTACGCCGTACACCTGAGGGGGAATTTGCAGCTTCACATTCACCCCCGCCTGGTAGGCGTTGGAAAGCTGCTGGTTGAGGATGGCGTTGAGGGCAAGATTTTGGGTAGAGACAAATTTTTGGGTGGTTTCCTGGGTTTTCAGGTAGTCTTGGATGTACCGGTCGATCTGCTCCCGTTCTCCCTGCCGGTTTAGGGCCTGCAGCAGAGTGAGATTGTGTTTGAAGTCGTGGCGCATGGCTTGCAGTTGGCGGTAATGGGCCTGCAGCTCCTTGGCGGATTTCTCTTGGAGCAGGGTGTTTTGCTTTAACAGAAGATTTTCCAGCTCCAACTGATGTTTTTTGTTCAGCCAAAGGGGAATCAGGAAGGTGAAATAGCCCACCGCCACCGTGCCTATGAGGGACAGAACCAGCAGGCATTGCTGAAACAGGGAGGAATTTCCATGGCTCAGGCTGGTGAATAGCTGGCACAGGGCCCAAAGCACCATACAAGCCAGACTGAACACCGCTGCCCGTAAAATCCATTCCCGGCTTTCCCGGGGACTTTGTTTGGAAAGTAAGCCGAAGTACAGCGTCAGCAGCAGGGCTAGGATTACCAGCCAGGCCAAAAGGGCGGGCCAATATCGCTGGGTGGGGGGAATGGAGGTGTGGAAACGGAGAATGGGTACCTGTCCCGCCAGGGGAAAGGAATTGCCGGTCAACCGGCTTTCCCAAAAGGCCAGCCGGCTGGGGGATACCTGCCCGGTGAGCAGATCCAACTGTCCGGTGAGCAGATATTCCACCAGGGGAAAGCTGCAAAGAGGCGCCAGGAAAGCGGTGACCTTTTCCGCCCCGCTGCCCCGCAGCCACAAAAAGGCACTCCCCAGCAGCAAAACCCCGTCGCCCAGCAGCACCCAGAAAAAGGCCATCCGGCCGGTCAACATCAGATGGAATGCCATCAAGGCGCCGGCGCTGACCCCGTAGGCCAGCCATTTGGGAAAACGGGACGGACGGTATCCCAAAAACTGAAAGAGAAACCAAACGCTGAGCAGGCACTGGCAGCCTCCCAGCAGCAGCCGGAATTCCGGCCACAGCAGTTGTGACATGGCCTTCACCTCCGCTGAAATTGCATAAATTTTGCTTTGGCCTGGTCCTTTTCCTTGCGGCTCACCGGCAGTTGGACCCCATTGGACAGGGTGACGGTGCGGCAGGCCGGGTCGAAATACCGGATGTGGGCCAGGTTCACCAAATACTGCTTGTGGATGCGGATGAAATCGTACTGTTCCAGCTCCTCCTGCCTGCGGCGCAGCACCCCCCGTTCCAGCAGGGGAGGGGCGGAACCGGCCAGAACGTACTGCAAATAGTGGCCTTCGCTTTGGAGGTAGAGAATGTCCCGGATAGCCACCGAACGGCTGCCGGTCTGACCGTCGGAAATGGTCAGGAGGGTGTCCTGCTGGAAGCGGCGCAGCAGTTTTTGCAGCACCCGTTCCAGATCGGGGAAGGGCTGGTTGGCGTCCCCCTTGCAGATAAAGTGAAAGGGCTGGTAGTCAAAGCTTTGGTGCATCAAATCCTCCCGGGCGGTGACAAAAATAATGGCGCTTTGAGGGGAGCTTTGCCGGATGGTTTCCGCCAGGTCAAACCCGGATACCCGGGGCATGGCAATGTCCAGAAAAAACAGGTGAAAGGACTGCCTGGAAAGATCCTCCAACAGGTCTTTGCCGTTGGAGTAGGCAGTCAGCGTAGAGGAGATCCGGTTCTGCTCCAGGATAGAGCGAATTTGTTGTTCCAGGAGCCTGCGGATCACCGCTTCATCATCGCAAAGTGCAATGGATAACATCGGTTTCACCTTCTATTACAAAATGTTTTTAGGCAAAAAAAGAAACCTGAATGCAACTCTGCATCCAGGCTTGCTTTTTGGCGGAGAAGAGGAGACTCGAACTCCTGCGCCGGTTTTGACCCGACCTACGCCCTTAGCAGGGGCGCCTCGTCACCAACTTGAGTACTTCTCCAAGCGTTGACGTGCCAAAGGCATATATTACATTCGCAGCAAAGCAGCTGCGCCCCAGAGAATGGCGGAGAGAGTGGGATTCGAACCCACGGTACGTTGCCGTATCACTGGTTTTCAAGACCAGCTCCTTAAACCGCTCGGACATCTCTCCGAGAAACGCTGTGCAGCGAACTGACAACGTACAAATATTATCACACTTTTGGAGACTTGTCAAGAGGGTAATCTCAATTTTTTTCGTTTTCTTTTTTTTCCGGCTCTTCCATGGAAAAGTTGAGAAAGGCACGGGCCCCGTCGTCCACAAAGGCCATGGTCATTTTGGCCAGAGTCTGGGGGGACTGCTTCCGGCCGGTAAGCAGCCAGTGCTGCATAATGCCGATGCAGCCGTTGACCAGATAATTATAATAGTAGTCCGCCGCCGCTTCCTGGGCCTGGTAGTCCCGGATAAACCGGCGAATCAGCCTGGGCCGCAGTACGCTGCGGATCCGCCGCAGAAAGACATTGGACCGGTCCTGCTGAAAGATGGCCACGCAGGCCTGGTAGTTTTGGGTAAAGTATTCGAAGATGTCCAGGATGATGTAGGGGGCGGGATCCTCGTCCTCCTGTACCTGGGAACAGTGGGTCTCCACCGCCCGGTTGAGTTCGTCCATAATCCCCATCTGCACGGCGTCGTAGAGCTCGTATACATCGTGATAGTGAAGGTAAAAGGTGCCCCGGTTGATGTCCGCCTTTTGGCAGAGTTCCCGCACGGTGATCTGTTCCAGCGGCTGGTGCTGCATCAACGCCAGCAGGGACTGCTGTAAGGCTTCGCAGGTGCGCTTGACCCGGCGATCCGGCTTTTTCTCCATAAAAACCCCTCCATTTCTCGACATATCCCAATTATATGTCGATTATACACCAAAAGTCAAGACTTTGTTTCTTGCAATGGTTTCCAGTCCCCGGTATAATGAAATTAAACGGGTTTTGGACCGGATAATGTCTGACTGAGGTGATTTTTCCATGACCATGCGAGAGTTTTTAAGCGGGCAGGCCTTTGACTGCTACACCCATTTCGGCGCCCACCCCACCCGGGACGGCGTGCGGTTTCGGGTTTATGCCCCGGGTGCCAGATTTGTGCAGCTCATCGGGGAGTGCAACCATTGGCAGGGGGAAGAGATGTACCGGGAAGAACAGGGCTGTTGGACCGTGACCCTGCCCCAGGCCTGGGTAGGAATGCTGTATAAATATAAAATCACCGGCCAGGATGGTTCCGTGGTGGACCACAGCGACCCCTTTGGCTTTTCCACCCAGCTCCGGCCGGAGTCCGCTTCCGTGGTCTGCGATTTGAGCCGGTTTTCCTTTTCCGATGAGGAATGGATGCAGAAGCGGGAGAAAAACTACAACCGCCCCGTGAGCATCTACGAAGTCCATCTGGGCAGCTTTGCCCAAAATCCCGACGACCCCAACGGTTGGTACAGCTACGAAGCCCTGGCCCCCAAGCTGATCGCCCACTGCAAGGAGCACGGTTTTACCCACCTGGAACTGCTGCCCATCAGCGAGCATCCCTCCGACAATAGCTGGGGCTACCAGACCACCGGATTTTTCGCCCCCACCTCCCGGTACGGCACCCCCACCCAGCTGATGAGCTTGGTCAATCAGTGCCACCAGCACGGCATTGGGGTCATCACCGACTTTGTGCCGGTGCACTTTGCCATTGACGCCTACAGCCTCCACCGGTTTGACGGCACCCCCCTGTACGAGTACCCCGATGAGGATACCGGCTACAGCCAGTGGGGCAGCCACAACTTTAATTTCGGCAAGGGGGAGGTGCGCAGCCTTCTCCAAAGCGCCGCCAACTATTGGCTGGACGTGTACCACTTTGACGGCATCCGGATGGACGCCATCTGCAACGCCATTTATTGGCTGGGGGATTCCCGGCGGGGAGTGAACCAGCGGGGGGTGGAGTTTATCCAGCAGATGAACCTGGGCTTGAACCGGCTGCACCCCACCTGTATGCTCATGGCGGAGGATTCCTCCGACTTTTTGAAGGTCACCGCCCCGGTGGAGTACGACGGCCTGGGCTTTGACTATAAGTGGGACATGGGCTGGATGAACGATACCCTCAACTACTTTAAGCTGGAACCTTTGGCCCGGAAGTACCACTACCACGACATCACCTTTTCCATGCAGTATTTCTACAGCGAGCTGTTTTTGCTGCCCTTCTCCCACGACGAAGTGGTTCACGGCAAAGCCACCATTGTGCAGAAGATGTGGGGGGACAACTATGAGCAGAAGTTCGCCCAGTGCCGGGCGCTGTACGGCTATATGTTTGCCCACCCCGGCAAAAAGCTGAACTTTATGGGCAATGAGATCGCCCAGTTCCGGGAATGGGACGAAACCAAGGAGCAGGACTGGGACCTTTTGTCCTATCCCATGCACGACGGGTTCTTACATTATTTCACCCGGTTAAACCAGTTGTACCAGCAGCTTCCCGCTCTGTACGACGGGGAATACAACAGCGCCTGCTTCCGCTGGCTGGAGGTGGACGCCCCGGACCAAAGCGTCTTTGCCTTCCGCCGCTCCGCCCAGGGACAAACGGTGGTGGTGGTGCTGAACTTCTGCGACGTGCCTTGGAGCAAGTTCCGCCTGGGACTGGAAGAAGCCTGCACCCTCACCCCGCTGATTTCCAGCGACTGGACCTGCTGGGGCGGGGAAAGCCCGGAGGACACCCGGGTTTTGAAATCGGAGCCCATTCCCCAAAAGGAGTGGGAACATTCCGTGGTGCTGGATCTCCCGCCCTTTTCCGCTCAGTGGTTTTTGGTTCAGCCTAGAGAGGATAAATAAGGAAAAATTTCTAGCTAAAATCTTTCTCCTCGTTGGGGAGAAAATCATCTTCCATCCTTGTTTCCCGGAGCGAAAAACGCTTCGGGAAATTTTTCGCCAAAGAAGAGGGAAAAAAGACGGCTAGTTTTGAGAATATTTTGGAAATCTGCCGGACTTTGGAAAATCCGGTTGACTACACTGTTTTAGTATGGTATAATCGAACACACCAAAGGATACAATATCTTGTAGCATACTGCAACAAGACTACAATTTATCCTTCTTCTGTTTGAAATCAAAGGAGTGAATGCCAATGAAGCACCAGTTCTGCCCCCAGTGGGAAGGGTTCGTGCCCGGCAAATGGGATCACACCATCAATGTCCGGGACTTCATCCTGAAAAACATTACCCCCTACGACGGAGATGAATCCTTTTTGACCCCGCCTACCGAAGCCACCAAAACTTTGTGGGATCAGGTCATGGAACTGTCGAAAAAGGAACGGGAAGCCGGCGGCGTGCTGGATATGGATACCAAGATTGTCTCCACCATCACCAGCCACGGCCCGGGTTATTTGAATAAGGATCTGGAACAGATTGTGGGGTTCCAGACGGACAAGCCTTTCAAACGTTCCCTGCAGCCCTTCGGCGGCATCCGCATGGCGATCAACGCCTGCGAAACCAACGGCTATCACGTGGATCCGGAAGTGGTGGAAATCTTCACCAAATACCGCAAAACCCACAACCAGGGCGTGTTTGACGTGTACACCCCCGAAATGCGCCTGGCTCGGAAAAGCGCCATCATCACCGGTCTGCCCGACGCCTACGGCCGTGGCCGGATCATCGGCGACTACCGCCGGGTGGCCCTGTACGGCGTGGACCGTCTGATTGCCGACAAGCAGAACCAGAAGGACACCTCCTTGGTGCGGATGACCAGCGAAAACATCCGCCTGCGGGAAGAGCTCACCGACCAGATCAACGCCCTCCACGATCTGAAAAAACTGGGCGAGATCTACGGCCTTGATATTTCTCAGCCGGCTCAGAACGCCAAGGAAGCGGTGCAGTGGCTGTACTTCGGCTACCTGGCCGCCGTCAAGGAACAGAACGGCGCCGCCATGAGCCTGGGCCGCACCTCCACCTTCCTGGACATCTATATCCAGCGGGATTTGGATCGGGGCATCCTCACCGAACAGCAGGCGCAGGAACTCATCGACCACTT
>DVGY01000058.1 GCA_018712465.1 Candidatus Egerieicola pullicola
ACCGGTGGGCATCATGTCCTGATTTGGAATACACAATGGTTCCCAGCTCCATAGTTCCTCCTTAGATCCGGGTCAAAATGATCGGATCCGATTCGGTGACCACAATGCTGTGTTCAAAATGGGCTGAGATACTGCCGGACACAGTCTCCACGGTCCAGCCATCCTCCAGCGTGACTACATCTTCTCCCACTAAGTTAATCATGGGTTCGATGGCCAGGGTCATTCCAGCCGCTAATCTGACCCCTCTGCCGGGTTTGCCATAGTTAGGCACTTCCGGATCTTCGTGGAGCTTCCGCCCCACGCCGTGACCCACATAGGTCCGAACCACGCCATAGCCAAACTTTTCTGCATGGCTTTGGCAGGCATAGCCGATGTCGCCGATCCGGTTGCCCACTCTGGCTGCGTCGATTGCTTTGTATAAACACTCCTGGGTGACCTTCAGCAGTTGTTCCGCTTCCGGGCTGATTTTGCCCACTGCAAAGGTGTAGGCATTATCACCGTTAAAGCCATTGTAGTAAGCGCCGGTGTCGACGCTGACAATGTCCCCTTCCTTCAGGACAACCCTGCTGGAAGGAATGCCGTGAATCACCTGGTTGTTGATACTGATACAGGCACTGCCGGGATACCCTGCATACCCCAAAAAGTTTGGTTTCGCTCCCATGGACACAATATACTTGTGTACCGCGTGATCGATCTCCTTGGTGGTGACGCCGGGCTGCATATACTTCCCCGCTTCTGCCAGCGCCCCGGCAGAAATGCGGCAGGCCTCCCTCATCTGTTCGATTTCATGAGGGGTTTTTAATTGGATCATCGTAGGCTCAGTCCTCCAGAGCCTTCAGGGTGCGGGCAGAAGTTTCGCTGACTTCTTCAGCGCCGTACACCACAGCCAGGATACCCTTCTTGGCATAATAGTCCTTCAAGGGCTCGGTCTGTTCGTGGTATACCTTCAGCCGGTCCAGCACAGTGGCAGGTTCGTCGTCCTTGCGCTGTACGGTAGGTCCGCCGCACTTATCGCAGACGCCCTCAACCTTAGAAGGCTTGTATTCGGTATGATAGCTGGCGCCGCAGTTGGCACACACCCGACGGCCGCCCAGACGCTGCGCAATCTTTTCGTCCGCTACTTCAATGTCCACCACTTTGTCAATGGTGATGCCCATAGCGTCCAGCGCTTCTGCCTGAGGCACGGTGCGGGGGAAACCATCCAGGATGAAACCGTTCTTGCAGTCATCCTTAGCCAGACGTTCCTTGATGATCTCAATGACGACTTCGTCGGGAACCAGTTTGCCGGCATCCATGTAGGACTTGGCTTTCAGGCCCACTTCGGTGCCGTTCTTGAGAGCTTCACGAATGATGTTGCCTGTGGAAATTGCGGGGATGTTCAGGTGGTCCATGATGACTTCTGCCTGTGTACCTTTGCCTGCGCCGGGAGCGCCCAATAAAATCAGTTTCATTGTTTTTACCTCCACATTCTTTAAGTTCGCACGATCATTCCAAGAAGCCTTTGTGGTGACGCATGGTCAACTGGCTTTCCAACTGACGCATGGTATCCAAGGCCACGCCCACCACGATGATGATGGAAGTACCACCCAGAGAAATGTTGATGCCGGTTACATTGGCCAGAATAATGGGGAACACTGCGATTACGCCCAAGAACAGAGCGCCTACCAGTGTGATCTTGTGGATCACCTTGGAGATGAACTGTACAGTGGGTTTGCCGGGGCGAATGCCAGGCACAGCGCCATTGTTGCTCTTAATGTTGTTGGCAATTTCAACCGGGTTGTACTGAATTGCTACATAGAAGTAATTGAAGCCAATGATCAGCAGGAAATACAGCACTGCGTAGATTACGCCGTTAGAAGAGAAGGCATTGAAGAAGCCTTCCCAGAAGGAACCGGCTTCCGGAGTCCAGAACAGCAGGATGGTGCTGGGCAGGCTCAGGAACGCAGATGCAAAGATGATAGGCATAACGCCGCTCATGCTGACCTTAATGGGAATATAGCTGGACTGGCCGCCGTACATCTTCCGGCCAACCACCCGCTTGGCGTACTGCACCGGGATCCGGCGCTCGGCGTTGGTCATGATGATAATGGCTACGACGATAGCCAGGAAGATCACCACTAACAACGGTACCAAGAAGTAGTTGATGCCGCCCTGCTGGAAGTTCTGCCACAACACCATAACGGCGTCGGGAGCCCGGCAGACGATACCGGCGAAAAGGATAATGGAGATACCATTTCCCAGTCCCTTATCATTGATCTGTTCACCAAGCCACATGATCAAAGCAGCGCCGGCAGTGAGCACCAGTACAATCACCAGAGCAGCGAAGAAACCTTCCATGCCGTTGGTGTAGGCAATACCGCCGTAGTTGCGGATCAAGAAGTAATAACCGACTGCTTGGAGCAAGGCCAGACCCACCGTGGTATACCGGGTGATCTTGCCCAACTTCCGCCGTCCTTCGCCGCCCTCTTTGGCCATCCGCTCCAGGGGAGGAATTGCCACCGTCAACAGCTGAATAATAATGGAGCTGTTGATGTAGGGGGTAATGGACAAGGCAAACAGTGTGGCGTTGGAAAAGCTTCCGCCGGAGAGCATGTTCAGGTAATCAAAGGCACTGCCGTTGCTGAACAGGTCTACCAGTACGCTGGCGTCCACAAAAGGCGCCGGGATGGCGGAACCGATCCGGAAAATAATGATAATAAATAGGGTGAACAGGATCTTTTTGCGGAGTTCAGGAGATTTGAAGGCATTTCTAAAGACATCAAACACCTTAGATCACCTCGGCCTTTCCACCCGCTCCTTCAATTTTATTCTGAGCAGTCTTAGAGAAAGATTTTGCCTGAATGGTCAAGCTCTTGGTCATCTCACCATTGCCCAGCACTTTCACGCCGTTCTTGCAGTCTTTTACCAGACCGCAGTCCATCAAAGCCTGAGCATCGACAACAGCACCGGCTTCAAACCGAGCGTCGATGTCTCCCAGGTTGACGATGGCTGCCTTAGCGGCGAAGATATTGTTAAATCCACGCTTCGGCACCCGTCTTTGCAACGGCATCTGGCCGCCTTCAAAACCGGGGCGAATGCTGCCGCCGGAACGAGCCTTCTGGCCCTTGTGTCCCTTACCGGCAGTTTTGCCGTTTCCGGAACCGTGACCACGGCCGATCCGCTTTGCGACTTTGGTAGAACCCTCAGCAGGGGTCAATTCGTGCAGCTTCATGTTGGATTGCACCTCCTGTTCGCATTATTGAGAAACCTCAACCAGATGTTTGACCTTAAAGATCTTACCGCGGGTTGCGGCGTTATCCGGCTGTACGGTAATGTCGCCAGTCTTGCGCAATCCCAAAGATTCGCAAACAGCGATTTGGTCTTTTTTCTTTCCGGCAAGACCCTTCACCAATTTGATCGTTACATCAGCCATCAGATCTTACCTCCTTAACCGTAGATTTCCGCAACGGTCTTGCCGCGGGTTGCGGCAACTTCTTCTGCAGTGCGCAGACGGGACAGCCCATCAATGGTGGCGCGAACCACGTTGAAGGGGTTGTTGGAACGCAGAGCCTTGGTACGGATATCCTTGATACCAGCCACTTCCACCACAGCACGCACCGGGCCGCCGGCGATCGCGCCGGTACCTTCGGGAGCGGGCTTCATCAGCACACGGCCTGCGCCGAACTGACCGATGATTTCGTGAGGAATGGTGGTGCCTTTCAAGGAGATCTGGATCAGATTCTTCTTAGCATCCTCAATTCCCTTGCGGATGGCATCGGGCACTTCGTAGCTCTTGCCCATACCGTAACCGACCAAGCCTTTTCCGTCGCCTACCACAACCAGGGCGGAGAACTTCATGACCCGGCCGCCTTTTACCGTTTTGGAGACACGGTTAATTGCAACGACCTTTTCTTGCAGCTCCATATTGGAAGCATCGATTTTTGCCATGGTAATTAACCCTCCTCTTAAAACTTAAGTCCGCTCTCACGAGCGCCTTCTGCCAGCTCCTGGACACGTCCGTGATACAGGTAACCACCGCGGTCAAATACAACCGTTTCGATTCCTTTTTCTACGGCACGCTTGCCCACCATTTCGCCAACCTTACGGGCGGCTTCCTTGTTGGAGCCATTGCCTTCAAAGCCTTTTTCCATGGTGGATGCGCTGACCAGGGTTACCCCTGCGTTATCGTCGATGATCTGGGCGTAGATGTGTTTGCTGGAGCGGAACACGTTCAGCCGAGGACAATCGGCGGTGCCTGCAATCTTGTTGCGGACTCTCAGGTGTCTTTTTTGTCTAGCTTTATTGCGGTCAAATTTTTTCACCATTGACTCGTCACTCCTTTCCCATTACTTGCCCTTACCGGCTTTGCCTTCCTTGCGGGCGACATATTCGCCGGCATAGCGGATGCCCTTGCCCTTATAGGGTTCGGGAGGACGCTTTTCTCTCACTTCAGCAGCGAACTGGCCAACCTTCTGCTTGTCGCAGCCACGAACCACAACGTGAGTGGCATCGGGCACGTCCAGCTTGATGTCGTCGGTTTCGCTGATGATCACCTGGTGAGAGAAGCCCAGGTTCAGCACAACGTTGGTGCCCTGTTTCTGAGCACGGTAACCGATGCCCTGGATCTCCAAAGTCTTGGAGAAACCTTCGCTGGCACCCACTACCATGTTGTGAACCAGGCTGCGGGTCAGGCCGTGGAGGGAACGATGCATTTTGTCGTCGCTGGGACGGGTCACCAGCAGCTTGCCGTCCTCCATGGTCACGGTGATATCTTTATGAATGTTTTGCTCCAGGGTTCCCTTAGGACCTTTCACGGTAATGTGATGGCCGTCGATTTTGACTTCGACTCCGGAGGGAACGTCGATAGGCGCTCTGCCAATACGAGACATGGTATCTTTCCTCCTTATCTTACCAAACGAAAGCCAGCACTTCGCCGCCGACCTTCTGCTTTCTGGCCTGGCGGTCGGTCATCAGTCCTTTGGATGTGGAGACGATGGCGATGCCCAGGCCCTTCATCACTTTGGGCATATCGGCGCTGGATGCGTAGATCCGCAGACCGGGCTTAGAAACCCGGCGCAGGCCGGTGATGACCTGGCTCTTGTTTTCGCCGTACTTCAGGGTCATACGGATGATGCCCTGCTTGCCGTCTTCTACCACGGTAAATCCCTTGATGTAGCCTTCGTCCACCAGGATCTGGGCCATAGCCTTTTTCAGGTTGGAAGCGGGGACATCAACGGTTTCGTGTTTCGCTGCGTTTGCGTTCCGGATGCGGGTGAGAAAATCCGCAATGGGATCCGTAATTTGCATGGCGCTAAACCTCCTAATGCTTTTTTACCAGTTTGTTGCACACCGTAACGAAAGGTGTGTGCAGGAATAATCCTGCCGATTGGGGCAGTATCCGCTCCTATTTAGCGGACTTACCAGCTTGCTTTCTTCACGCCGGGGATCTGACCTTTGTAAGCCAGTTCACGGAAGCAGATACGGCAGATGCCGTACTTTCTCAGGTAAGCGTGAGGCCGGCCGCAGATTTTGCATCTGTTGTAGGCGCGGGTAGAAAACTTAGGCTCTCTTTTCTGCTTGGCAATCATGCTCTTCTTCGCCATATGTTTTTCTTCCTCCTCTTACTTGGTGAAGGGGGCGCCCATGAGCGTCAACAGCTCCCGGCCCTCTTCATCGGTGTTGGCTGTGGTGATCAGGGTAATGTCCATGCCCCGCAGCTTGTCGATTTTGTCGTATTCGATTTCCGGGAAGATCAACTGTTCCTTCAGACCAATGGAGTAGTTGCCACGGCCGTCGAAGGAGTTGGGGTTGATGCCGCGGAAGTCACGAACCCGAGGCAGAGCCACGTTGAAGAAACGGTCCAAGAACTCGTACATCTTCTCGCCCCGCAGGGTTACTTTTGCGCCGATAGGCATACCTTCACGCAGTTTGAAGTTTGCCACGCTCTTCTTTGCCTTGCAGACCATGGCCTTCTGGCCGGTGATCTTTGCCAGGTCGCCGCACACAGCGTCCATCATCTTGGAGTTGGAAGTGGCTTCTCCGCAGGCTACGTTTACGACGATCTTCTCCAGCTTCGGAATCTGCATGACACTCTTGTAGCCAAACTTGCTCATCAAAGCAGGCGCTACTTCGCTTTTGTAGTAGTCTTTCAATCTTGCCATACTGTTTTCTCCTTACTCAGAATGTTTCGCCGCAGCCGGCATGCTTGCAGACACGAACCTTCTTGTCGCCCTTCATCACATAGCCAACCCGGGTGGGTTTCTTGCACTTGGGGCAGACAGGCATCACCTTGCAGGCATACAGAGGGCCTTCGGCCTTCACAATGCCGCCGGTTTCGCCCATACGGCGGGGCTTCACATGCTTGGTGACAATGTTCAGGCCCTCGACGATGACTTTGCCTTCTTTGGGGCTAACTTCCAGCACTTTGCCGGTTTTGCCCTTGTCTTTGCCGGAGATGATCATGACGGTATCGCCGGTTTTTACGTGCATTTTACTCATCAGACTACCTCCATCACAGTACTTCGGGAGCCAGAGACAGGATCTTCATGTATTCCTTATCTCTCAGCTCTCTGGCCACAGGCCCGAAAATACGAGTGCCTCTGGGGTTTTTATCTTCTTTAATGATTACGGCTGCATTGTCGTCGAAACGGATGTAAGAACCGTCTTCACGACGCAGGCCCTTTGCTGAACGAACGATAACTGCTTTCACAACGTCGCCTTTTTTCACAACGCCGCCGGGTGCTGCTTTTTTCACGGAAGCAACCACCACGTCGCCGATGTTGGCATACCGTCTGCGGGAGCCGCCCAAAACACGAATGCACATCAGTTCCTTAGCACCGGTGTTGTCGGCAACCTTCAGGTAAGTTTGCATCTGAATCACAGTGCGTTCCTCCTTTCAGTCCTAAGACGTAACTTCAAATCTTACTTGGCCTTTTCGATGATTTCGGCCAGACGCCATCTCTTGTCCTTGGACAGAGGACGGGTCTCCATCACCCGAACACGGTCGCCGATGCGGCACTCGTTGTTTTCATCGTGTGCCTTCAAGCGGATGGTGCGGGGGATGATCTTCTTATACAGAGGGTGCTTCACGTTGTCCTTGATGGCGACGACAATGGTTTTATCCATTTTGTCGCTGACCACGGTGCCCACTCTGGTCTTTCTCAGATTTCTTTCGCTCATCAGTCAAATCCTCCTTATTCCGCCTTCAGCTCTTGTTCCCGCAGAACGGTTTTGATCCGTGCGATGTCTTTTTTCACGGCCTTCAGGCGCATGGGATTATCAAGCTGGTTGACGGCAAGCTGGAAACGGAGATTGAACAACTCGCCCTTTAAGTCCTTCAGTTTTTCGTTGAGCTCGACAGTGCTCAAATCACGGATTTCGGCGATCTTCATGCTTGCTCACCACCCTCTTCTTTTTTTACAAACTTGCACTTGATGGGCAATTTGTGGGATGCCAGACGCAGTGCTTCCCGAGCCACGGCTTCGTCCACACCGGCGATTTCAAACATCACACGGCCGGGCTTTACCACGGCCACCCAGTATTCCGGAGAACCTTTACCTTTACCCATTCGGGTTTCAGCAGGCTGTTCGGTAACCGGCTTGTCGGGGAAAATCTTGATCCAAACCTGGCCGCCACGCTTGATATAACGGGTCATAGCCACACGGGCTGCCTCGATCTGGTTGGAGGTGATCCATGCGGGCTCCAGCGCCTGCAGGCCGTATTCGCCATTGCTGACGAAGTTGCCCCGGAGCGCTTTGCCCTTCATCCGCCCTCTCTGCTGGCGGCGGTATTTCACGCGCTTGGGTAATAACATTATCGATTTCCTCCTTCTCTGCGAGGTCTTCTGCGGCGGCGGTCATCGGGACGACGCTGCTGACGTTCTTCCATAGCAGGCTTCTTGATGTCGCCCTTGAGCACTTCGCCCTTGTAGATCCAAACCTTTACGCCGATGCGGCCGTAAGTGGTGTTAGCTTCTGCGAAACCGTAGTCGATGTCGGCACGCAGGGTCTGCAGCGGAATGGTGCCTTCGTGATACTCTTCGCTCCGAGCGATTTCAGCACCGCCCAGACGGCCGGAGCACTTGCACTTGATGCCCTTGGCACCCAGACGCATGGTGCGGCCGATGCTCAGCTTCATAGCACGACGGAAGGAAACCCGGCGTTCCAGCTGGCCGGCAATGTTTTCGGCCACCAGCTGAGCGTTCAGGTCGGGCTGCTTAACTTCCACGATGGTGAGCAGCACGGTCTTGCCCAGTTTCTTTTCCATTTCCTTTTTCAGCTCGTCGATCTGAGCGCCGGCTTTGCCGATCACCAGACCGGGCTTTGCGCAGTGGATGTGGATGCGGATTTTCACTGCATCCCGCTCAATTTCGATGCGGCTGATACCAGCAGCATAGAGCTTGTTCTTCAAAAACTTACGGATATTGTAGTCTTCCACCAAGGTATCGCCGAAGTTGCGGTCGTCAGCATACCAACGGGAATCCCAATCCTTGATAATGCCCACTCGCAAGCCGTGGGGATTAACTTTTTGTCCCATTACTTAACCTCCTCTTAGCTTTCCTTTTCGCTTACTGCGATGGTAACGTGGGATGTTCTCTTGAGCACCCGGAAGGCTCTTCCCTGTGCTCTGGGACGAATCCGCTTCAGGGTCGGACCGGGGCAGACGTAGCAGGTGCTGACGTACAAGCTTTCCGGATCCATATTGTGATTATTTTCCGCATTGGCCATGGCAGACTTCAACAGCTTAGCCAGAGGTTCGCTGGCAGCCTTGGGAGTGTGCTTCAAAATGGCCATTGCCAATTTTGCGTCTTTTCCCCGGATGAGATCCAATACGATCTGCACCTTGCGGGGGGAGATGCGCAGGTAATTCAGCTGTGCTTTTGCTTCCATTGAAAGTCCTCCTTCCGGCTTACTTGCCATTGTTAGTGGTCTTGGAGCCGGCATGACCCTTGTAGGTACGAGTGGGAGCAAATTCACCCAGCTTGTGACCTACCATGTCCTCGGTGACATAGACCGGAACGTGTTTGCGTCCGTCATGGACGGCGAATGTGTGTCCCACGAAATCAGGGAAGATGGTGGAGGAACGGCTCCAGGTCTTGAGAACTCTCTTTTCGCCCTTTTCGTTCATCTCCATAACTCTCTTTAACAGGACCGGCTGTACAAAAGGTCCCTTCTTTACGCTTCTGCCCATTGATCATCTTCCTCCTTTCAATTACTTGGCGTTTCTACGCTTGACAATGAACTTGTCGGAACGATGATGCTTGGCTCTGGTCTTGTAACCCAAGGTGGGCTTGCCCCAAGGAGTTACAGGGCCGGGACGGCCAACCGGGCTCTTGCCTTCGCCGCCGCCGTGGGGGTGGTCGCAGGGGTTCATAACGGAACCACGCACGGTGGGTCTCCAACCCATGTGACGCTTCCGGCCGGCTTTGCCGTAGTTCACGTTTTCGTGATCCACGTTGCCAACCTGGCCAACGGTAGCATAGCAAGCCACCGGAACGTTTCTCAATTCGCCGCTGGGCAGACGGATCAGCGCATAGTTGCCTTCACGAGCCATGAGCTGAGCCATGTTGCCGGCAGCACGCACCAACTGAGCGCCCTTACCGGGATACAGCTCTACGTTGTGGATAAAGGTACCAACCGGGATAGCGGTGAGGGGCAGAGCGTTGCCGGGTTTGATGTCGGCGTGTTCGCCGCTGCTCACCACGTCCCCAACCTTCAGGCCGTTGGGAGCGATGATGTATCTCTTCTCCCCATCTTCATACTGCAGCAGAGCAATATGAGCGGAACGGTTGGGGTCGTACTCCAGGCTGATGACGGTGGCGTTCATGCCAACCTTATCCCGCTTGAAGTCGATGATGCGGTATTTTCTACGGTTTCCGCCGCCGCGATGACGGACGGTGATCCGGCCATAGCTGTTGCGGCCGGAATTCTTCTTCAGAGGAGCCAGCAAGCTCCGTTCCGGACCGTTTTTGCTCAACTGGCTGTAATCGGTCACGGTCATACCCCGACGGCCGGGGGTAGTCGGCTTGTAAGACTTAATCGCCATTACGATTCACTCTCCTTGATACGGTTTAGCGATCGCCGGCGCAGGAACAGGCGTCCTGTCAGCGATCATACATCACCTGGGGATTGGTTTATTACAGCATGCCTTCGAAGAATTCGATGGTCTTGGATCCCTCAGTGAGGGTTACAATTGCCTTTTTCCAATCCGGCTGATAGCCCATGGTCCGGCCCTGACGCTTCAGACGGCCGCGCATGGAAATGGTGTTTACCTTCGCCACTTTCACGCCGAACAGTTCTTCCACCGCTTTTGCGATTTCCACTTTGTTGGCGTCATTGGCCACTTTGAAGGTGTATTTCTTCATCTGGATGTTTTCCATGCTGCGCTCGGTAATTACCGGCTTGAGGATAATGTCTTGTGCAGCTTTCATTATGCATACACCTCCTCGATTTTCTTCACGGCTTCCTTGGTGAGGATCAGGCTGCCGTGGTTGAGAATGTCATAAACATTCAGGGTGTTTACCAGGGTGGTCTTGACGCCGGGAATGTTGGCGGCGCTCTTGATCACTTTCTGATCCACCTCGGGCATTACAATCAAAGCCTTCTTTTCAGCATTGATAGCGCCCAGCATTTTGACCATCTCTTTGGTCTTGTACTCATCCATGGTGATGTTGTCCAGCACCAGCAGGGTGTTGTCCAGCACCTTGGAGGACAGCGCACTCTTCATCGCCAGACGGCGCACCTTTTTATTTAAGGTGTAGCGGTAGCTTCTGGGTTTGGGTCCCAGAGCGATGCCGCCGTGAGTCCATTGGGGAGCCCGGATGGAGCCCTGTCTTGCATGACCGGTTCCTTTTTGTCTCCAGGGCTTCTTGCCGCCGCCCCGCACTTCAGTACGGGTCAGGGTGGACTGAGTGCCTTGACGCTGATTGGCCAGGTAGTTGACCACCACAGCGTGCATAACTGCTTCGTTGGGAGCAACGCCAAACACAGCTTCATTCAGTTCCAGATCTTCCAGCTTCTTGCCGGTCATATCCATTACCTGTACAGTAGGCATCTTGCTTCCTCCTTCCCTTACGCTTTCTTCACGCTGTTAATAATGGTGACAATGCCCTTTTTCGGACCGGGAATGGCACCCTTCACAGCGATCAGGTTGTTTTCTGCATCGATCTTGACCACGGTCAAGTTCTGTACCGTCACCTTTTCGGCACCCATCTGACCAGGCATCTTCTTACCTTTGAAGATCCGGGAAGGGGTGGAGCAGGCGCCCATAGAACCGGACTGCCGGGCAACCGGGCCGGTACCGTGGGTCTCTTTCAGACGGTGGCTGTTGTAGCGCTTAATCACGCCGGCGAAACCTTTACCTTTGCTGATGCCGCTGACGTCCACATAGTCGCCAGTTTCAAACACATCAGCCTTGATGATGTCGCCTACATTCAGAGCAGCGCAGTCATCCATCCGAAACTCCTTCAGGTGTTTCTTAGGAGCAACGTCGCCCTTGGCAAAGTGACCCTTCATGGGCTTGTTTACCCGGTTGGGTTTCAGATCGCCGTAGCCCATCTGAACAGCTTCATAGCCGTCGGTTTCCATGGTCTTCTTCTGTACCACCACGCAGGGACCTGCTTCAATGACGGTAACAGGAGTGACCTTACCGGTTTCGTCAAAAATCTGCGTCATGCCGATTTTCTTGCCGATAATCGCTTTTTTCATTTACTTTGTCCTCCTTACGGTTATTGGTTGGCATTGCCAACATGACCCTGTGACGCTTCCTTTGTGGAAATCAGAGTTTGATTTCAAAGTCCACGCCGGCAGGAAGTTCCAGACCCTGAAGCGCTTCGATGGTCCGGTCGCTGGGCCGGATGATGTCGATCAGACGCTTGTGAGTCCGCATCTCAAACTGTTCCCGGCTGTCCTTGTATTTGTGAACAGCACGCAGGATGGTGACCACTTCTTTCTGGGTGGGCAGCGGAACAGGTCCGCTTACCGCAGCGCCGGTCTTCTTGGCGGTTTCCACAATCTTGGCCGCAGCTGCGTCCACCAGAGTGTGATCATAACCTTTCAGTCTGATTCTGATTTTTTCTTTGACTGCCACGTCAGTTTCCTCCTTAAAGTAATTTTTTGGGGGAACCATAATTTTTGAACACGCAGCCGGGTGTTTCTTGCCACACCCTGAAAAAAATACCGAAAACGCAAGTTTTTTCGGTACGCCAAAACGGCACTCCCCAAAGCGTTATGGCAATCACATCTGCCCCTTGCCGGTTGGGATCGGCTTGGCAGGGATATTGCTGGCCTGGTTGCTGCCTGTTCAAAATTGGTCGCCCGGTTTAAAATCGGACATACTCCACGGAAACACCGGCCTCTGCCCTTGGGGACAGGGCCGCAACCTCCCGCTTCATCGCATATCAGTCGCAGTCGCGCAAGTGTTATTTTACCATATTCCTGCAAGCATTTCAATAGTATGCTTTTCCTTTTTCTACCGGTTTATGCAGAGAACTTTCCCCTCCCTTTTCATTTGGTTTTGTAACAACTGCACAAAGGAGGGTGAAATTTTTACAATATGTATTTTTCGCAGAGAATATCACAGCATAATCCAGAATAGGCAAAAAAAGAAAGCCCTGCCGAAACAGAGCTCTCTTTATTTCATCATTAGGCGTTGTCTTCCACGTATTTCACGATGTCGCCAACAGTCTTGATGTTTTCCACCTGATCATCGGGAATTTCAATGTCGAAAGCCTCTTCCAGAGACATGACCAAGTCCACAACATCCAGGGAGTCAGCACCCAGGTCGTCAAAAATGGAAGCGTCCATGGTTACCTTGTCTTCGTCCACGTCCAGCTGATCGATCAGGATCGCTTTTACCTTGTCGAAAGTCATGTGAGTTTTCCTCCTTAATATTTCTATTTGGGTTTATATCAACAGAGCGGGGCCCTGTTCATATCATTCATTAAAGTCGCCGACTTTTCTGAACTTATTATAGCGATTTGCCAGCAACTTTTCAATAGGTACTTGAGATAATTTTTTCACAGCACCTACCAAATATTCCTGCAGATTTTCGGCCATTTGCACAGGATTGTTGTGCGCACCGCCAACCGGCTCGGAAATAATGGTGTCTGCCACATCCAGCATCTTCAGATCATCCGCAGTGATCTTCAGCGCTTCAGCAGCATCTTTTTCCCGTGCGGGATCTTTCCAAAGAATGCTGGCAGCACCGCGAGGAGAAATCACTGAGTATACGGCGTTTTCCAGCATCGCCAATTCATCGCAGATGCTTAAAGCAAGTGCGCCGCCGCTTCCGCCTTCGCCCAACACCACGGTAATAATGGGAGTGGGCAGCGTGATCAACTCATATAGATTCCGGGCAATGGCTTCGCCCTGGCCACGTTCTTCCGCCTCCACGCCGCAGTAAGCGCCGGGGGTGTCTACAAAGCAGATCACCGGACGGCCGAATTTTGCAGCCTGTTTGGCCAACCGGAGGGCTTTGCGGTATCCTTCCGGATGAGGCATCGCAAAGTTGCTCTTCTGATTTTCTTCAAAGTTCCGCCCTTTGACTTCTGCAATCACCGTCACCGGTGTACCTTTCAGGTGGGCAATTCCCGCCATGATTGCTGCATCGTCACCGTAGTAGCGGTCGCCGTGCATTTCATAAAAATCGGTAAAGATGGCCGGAATATAATCCAGCACTGTGGGCCGGTCCTTATGACGGATAATTTCCATTTTGTTCCATGCGTTGCTCATCAGGCCGTCTCCCCCTTATATCCGTGGAGCCGCAGCAGTTTGGACAAGGTACGGCGCATATTTTTCCGTTCCACGATCATGTCCACAAAGCCATGCTGCAACAAAAATTCTGCCGACTGGAAATCATCGGGCAACCGCTGCCGGATGGTTCCTTCTATCACCCGCCGTCCGGCAAAGCCGATCAGCACTTTGGGTTCCGCAATAATGATGTCGCCCAAAGAAGCAAAGCTGGCGGTGACACCGCCGGTGGTGGGGTCGGTCAAAACGGTAATATAAAGAAGTCCTGCGTCGCTGTGCTTCTTCACCGCTGCACTGGTTTTCGCCATCTGCATCAGGGACAAGATCCCCTCCTGCATCCGGGCTCCGCCGGAAGCGGTAAACAGAATCACCGGCAGACGTTTTTCGGTGGCCCGCTCGAAAGCTCTGGCGATCTTTTCGCCCACCACGCTGCCCATGCTGGCCATCATGAAATGAGAGTCCATTACGCCGATGACACAAGGCTTGGTCTTGATGGTGCATTCTCCGGTGATGATAGCATCCTTCAATCCGGTCTTTTCCTGCAAAGACTCCACTTTTTCTTCATAACCTTCAAAGTCAATGGGGTTTTTGCTGGTCATAGTTGCATCGTACTCCACTAAGGAGTCCTTGTCAATGGTGATTTTCAGCCGCTCCCGGGCGGTGAGCCGCGCATGGTAGTTGCAGTTGGAGCAAACCTTGCTGGCACCCAGAAAATCATCCATAAACATGACGTTGCCGCAACGGGGACACTTAAACATCAAATCCTGGGGAATGGCGACCTTGCTGCTTTTTCGATCTGCAGCCGAATCCGCTTCAAAGCGGGATTTTACTGTTTTAAATAAATCCTCTAACAAAACCGCTTCCTCCTTGCCGAATATCCAATCCTTCTCTTAGTGTACCCTATCTGATGGGGTTTGTCCAGTAAAAAATTCAAATTTTTTGTCCAAAGCCCCAAAATCATTCTCAATAATCCAACAAGTCTTTCCGGCGATCCAGATAACTATTGTCGATCCGGCCTTCCACAAAAGCTTCGTCACGGAGAATGGCCAGATGATAGTCAATGTTGGTGTCCACACCTTCCACCAAGAATTCTGCCAATGCGGACTTCATCTTCCGAATGGCGGCGTCTCGGTTGTGGGCGTGCACAATCAACTTGGCAATCATGCTGTCATAATAGGGGGAGATTTCACAGCCCTGGTAGGCGGCGCTGTCGATCCGCACGCCAGGTCCGCCGGGGAGGTTCAACGCCGTAATCCGGCCGGGACTGGGCAGGAACCCTTTCTTGGGGTTTTCTGCATTGATCCGGCACTCAATGGCGTGACCGGTGACATGGATGTCCTCCTGACGGAACGCCAGAGGCAATCCAGCAGCGATCCGGATCTGTTCCTTGACGATGTCCACTCCAGTAACGGTTTCGGTCACCGGGTGTTCCACCTGGATCCGGGTGTTCATCTCCATAAAATAGAAATCGTTGTTGACATCCAGCAAGAATTCCACAGTGCCGGCATTTTCGTAGCCGCTGGCCTTGGCTGCCAATACGGCGGCATGGCCCATCTTTTCCCGAAGTTCGGGGGTCATTACCGGACAAGGAGATTCTTCCAGCACCTTCTGGTGACGGCGCTGCACCGAGCAATCCCGTTCGCCCAGATGGATCACATTGCCATGGCTGTCCGCCAAAAGCTGCACTTCCACGTGCCGAGGATTGACGATGAACTTTTCCAGATACAAGCCGGGATTGCCGAAGAAGTTTTTCGCTTCCTCTGCGGCAGTGGCCATGGCTTCTTCCATGTCCTCTTCTTTGGCAACGTAACGGATACCCCGTCCGCCGCCGCCGGCGCTGGCCTTCACCATCACCGGATAGCCGATCTTTCTGGCAATCTCCTTGGCCTGCTCCACGCTTTCCAACTCTCCGTCGGATCCGGGGATCACCGGAACACCGGCGCGCTTCATGGTTTCCTTGGCTTCCGCCTTATCCCCCATCAGGTCGATGGATTCATGGCGGGGACCAATAAACTTAATGCCGCACTTTTCACAAGCCTGACAGAACTTGCTGCTTTCACTTAAAAATCCAAAACCGGGATGAATCGCCTCGGCGTTGGTGATGCTGCACGCCGACAGAATGGCGGGAATGTTCAGATAGCTGTCCTTGGTGGCAGCAGGGCCGATACACACCGCTTCGTTGGCCAGCTGCACATGCAGGGCGTTCTTATCGGCAGTGGAATACACCGCTACCGTCCGGATGCCCATTTCACGGCAAGCCCGGATGATCCGCACCGCAATTTCGCCCCGGTTTGCAATCAAAACCTTATTAAACATTGCGCTGAAACCTTCTTTCCGGTTGACTCAGTTGCCCAATGCAAAGCTAATTTCCGCCACAACCACTTTTTTGCCGTCCTGGTTGGTGGCCACTGCTTTGCCGAATCCAATGGAACCCCGCCACCGTTCCATGGTGACTTCCAGGGTCAAGGTATCGCCGGGCAGAACCATGCCCTTAAAGCGGGCCTTATCAATACCGGCAAAGAAGCCGATTTTCCCCTTGTTTTCCGGCAGAGACAGGGCGCATACGCAGCCCGCCTGAGCCAGCATTTCAATCATCAGCACGCCGGGGGTAACCGGTTTCTGAGGGAAGTGTCCTTTAAACCAGAACTCATCTTCCTTCATGTGCTTCTTGGCGACTACCCGCACGCCGGGTTCCAGCTCTTCTACTTCATCAATCAGCAGAAAGGGATCGCGGTGGGGAATGATTTCTTTAATCTGTTCTTGATTCAACAGAGCCATAATCCTTCCTCCTTCTTACACAATGGTGAGGATGGGCTGACCGTATTCCACCGGATCGCCGTTCTTCACAAAGATCTTGCCAATGGTGCCGTCCATCTCGCTCTTGATCTCGTTCATGACCTTCATGGCTTCGATGATATACAGCACATCGCCCTTGCTCACAGCCTGACCGGGCTTTACAAAAGGCGGTTTATCCGGGCCGGCGGCGGCATAGTAAGTTCCCACTGTGGGAGCGGTCACCACAGTGCCTTCCTCTTCTTTGGGAACTTCTTCCTTCTTAGCGTCTTCGCTGTCATCCGCAGCAACGGCGGCAGGAGCAGCGGCAGCTACGGGAGCAGCCGCAATGGGAGCAGCGCTGACCACCGGAGTGGTGGGAGCCATTACCACGTTTTCCACCGTCTTCTTGGCCTTCTTAGCGGAGAGCTTTAAGGTGTAGCCTTCGTCTTCCACTTCCAGCTCACCCAAACCGGTCTGCTGCATCTTATCCATTAAATCTTTGATTTCCTTCACAGAGAACCCCATGATCTTTCCATCCTTTCTTTTCAGATCCGATCAGGCTGCCATCAGCCCTCGTATTTCTTCAAGCAGAGAGTTGCATTGTGTCCGCCGAAGCCCAAAGAGTTGGACAGAGCGTAGTGGATGTCTTTTTCCACCGGCCCGTCAAACATGTTGTTCAGGTCACATTCCGGATCGGGAACACTGGAGTTGGTAGTGCCGGGCACGAAACCTTCTTCCAAAGCCTTGGCACAGATAATGGCTTCGATACCGCCAGCGGCGCCCAGCATATGGCCGGTCAAGGATTTGGTGGAGCTGACCATCACTTTGTAGGCCGCTTCTTCGCCCAGAGCCTTTTTAATGGCGATGGTTTCGTACTTTTCGTTCAGGTGAGTGGAGGTGCCGTGGGCGTTGATATAGTCGATCTGGTCGGGAGTGATACCCGCTTCCTGATAGGCCAGCTTCATGCCCATGGCCGCGCCTTCCCCTTCCGGATCGGGGCTGGTCATGTGATAAGCGTCGCCGGTAGCGCCGTAGCCCACGATCTCAGCATAGATGTGAGCGCCCCGCTTCTTAGCGTGCTCCATCTCTTCCAGCATTACAATGCCGGCGCCTTCGCCCATAACGAAACCGGAACGTTCGGCGTCGAAGGGAATGGAAGCCCGATTGGGATCGGTGGCGTGGGTCAAAGCCTGCATATTATCAAAACCGGCGATGGAGAAACGGATGATCGCCGCTTCGCTGCCGCCCGCCACACAAGCATCCAAATAACCGTGCTTGATGTTGCGGAACGCTTCGCCGATGGCGTGGCTGCCGGTGGCGCAAGCGGTAACCGGAGCGTAGTTGACACCCTTAAAGCCGGTGCGGATCGCAATGGTTCCGGCGGCCATATTGGCGATCATTTCGGGAATGTAGAACACGCTGACCCGGCGGGGTCCCTTGGCCAAAAACTTGGGGAATTCCTCATCGGTGGAGTGGAAGCCGCCAATGCCGCTTCCCACGATTACACCGATACGGTAGGGATCCAGGTCTTCAAATTTCGTGCCGCAATCCTCCACTGCCTGCAATGCAGCATCCACTGCATATTGGGTAAAGGGGTCGGTACGGCGAAGTTCTTTCTTATCAAAGCAGCGCAGGGGATCGAAATCCAAAACCTGAGCCGCTACCTTCACCGGCAGGTCGGATACGTCGATGTTTTCAATGGGACGGATCCCGCAAACACCGTTTTTCACGTTGTTCCAAAAGGTCTCCTTGTTGTTGCCGATGGGGCTGACCATACCGATGCCGGTAATGACTACTCGATTCATCTTGCTGCCTCCTTCAAAGTTTTCAAATGAGATTACATGGACATGGCGCCGTCAATGACGATAACCTGTCCGGACACATAGCTGGAATCCGGTCCCGCCAGGAAGGAGACCACACTGGCCACTTCTTCCGGTTCGCCAAACCGTCTCAGAGCTACTACGCTCTCAGCCGCTTTCTTCTGTGCGTCGGAAAGCACGTCGGTCATGGGAGTGCGGATAAAGCCGGGAGCAATGGCGTTGACGTTGATGTTCCGGCTGCCCAGTTCCTTGGCGGCGGTGAGGGTCATACCCACAATACCGGCCTTGGTTGCGGAGTAGTTGAACTGACCGGGGTTGCCGTACACACCGGCCACGCTGGATACATTGATGATCCGGCCGCTGCGTTGCTTCATCATCACAGGAGTGACGTGGCGGATCATATTGAACACGCTCTTATAGTTCACAGAGGTAACGATGTCAAACTGGTCTTCTGTCATCCGGGCAATCAAGCCATCCTTGGTGATACCGGCATTGTTGACCAGTACGTCGATGGTGCCGAAGCGTTCTTTCACTGCTGCTACCATCTCTTTGCAGGCTTCAAACTTGGAGACGTCGCACAAGAAGCATTCTGCTTCTACGCCCAGGTCCTGGCAAGCCTTCTGGGTCTGTTTCCCGCCGTTTTCCAGTTCATATTCGCCCCGGCAGTTGATGGCGATGTTAAAGCCGTCTTTCGCCAGACGAAGGGCCATGGCCGCGCCTAAACCCTGGGATGCTCCGGTGATCAATGCAGTCTTACTCATACTTCTGACTCCTTTACGTTTTATTTTCAGGGAATGGGAAAACCTATGATTTATTTGTTCAGCATTACCATTCCAATACAGCGGCGCCGTAGGTTAAGCCGGAGCCAAAGCCCACCAGGCAGATTTTATCGCCCGGATGCAGCTCGCCGGCCCGTTGCATTTCACACAGCGAAAGGGGAATGCAGGCACTGGAAATGTTGCCGTAATGCTGAATGTTGATGTGTACTTTTTCCTCCGGTAAGCCCAAATGCTTCATGGCGGTGCGGATAATCCGCAGGTTGGCCTGATGGGGGATGATCCGGTCCAACTGTTCCGGCGCAAGCCCTGCCTTTTCACAGCAGCGCTGCACCGCCTCCGGCATGGCCTGGGTGGCAAAACGATACACGTCGTTGCCCGCCATCTCCATCAAACCGGGCTGCATGTGAGCCACCTCTTCCGGCCAATCAAAATCGTTTTGGCGGAAGGGATTTTCCGAGTTGGTGGCCTTGGAAAAGATTTTATACCGGCCGTCCAGGTTGCAAGCCAGCCAAGATTGGTACAGCTTGTCCGAAGGACCTACCACCACAGCGGCGGCGCCATCTCCGAACAGAACGCAGCTGGAACGGTCTTTGAAGTTCACGATCCGGCTCATCATTTCGGCGGAAATAATCAAAATCTTTTTGGCTGAATCGGTGCGCAGATACTTTTCCGCCACATCCAGGGCATAGACAAAGCCGGTGCAGGCGGCGTTTAAGTCCATGCAGGGAGCGGTATGGATCCCCACCTCAGCGGCAGCCAAGCAGGCCAAGCTGGGAGTGGTGGCATCTGCGGTGACAGTGGTAGCGATGACCATGTCGATCTCTTCCGGTGAAGTGTTGGCGTTTTCCAGCGCCTGACGGGCGGCTTCTGCCCCCATCTGATAGGTTAGGATCCCATCAGAGATCCGCCGGCAATGAATGCCGGTGCGGGTGGTGATCCATTCGTCCGAAGTCTCAATAAAAGATTCGAACGCATGGTTGTCCACTTCTTGCTGCGGCAGACAACAGCCTGCCCCCAAAATGGAAATGCCCATAATGTTCCTCCCTTGTCAGGATTCGCTTTTTTTACCGTGTATGCTGTTCGATTCCGACATTTCAAGTATAGCACAAATGACACCTTATTGCCAACCCTTTCCACATCGGAAACCACAGCTTTTTTCGGATGGAAAAGCATCGAGTTATTAGACACTTTTTTTCTTCTTGTCCATTATAACATATTTTTGAACGGTTGCAACCACCAGAACGACGGTATTTTTTTCAGATTTTCCCAAGATGTGGGCAGATTACATAAAAACAGGGCCGAATTTTTGGGAGGGTGCCCAGTTTTCCGGGATAGGGTTTCTTTTTTGTCCTCTATCCGGTATAATAGAACTGTCAGCTACGCCGATTTCCCTGGTTTTTTCCTCTACCGGTCCAATGCCTATCCGCTGTTTTGCCGGTAAGCGGGAACCAAAAGAAATCAAAATAGCAATAAAATAAAAAGTGTTCCTATCTTAGAAAGGAAGGCAAAAAAATGAGCAAGACCATGTTATTGTGCTCCGGACAAGGCTCCCAGTACGAAGGAATGGGCAAGCAGTTGTTGGCGCTCTGCCCCGAAGCCGAAGCCATCTATCAGTGCGGCAGCGACATCACCGGTATGGATCTGAAGCAGCTCTGCCTGGAAGCAGACGCCGCCACCCTGGCCCAGACCAAAATCAGCCAGCCCGCCATCTTCACTACCAGCCTGGTAGCTCTCAAGGCCATGGAAAAGGCCGGCTTCACCTTTGACGGCGCCGCCGGTCACTCTTTGGGCGAATACGCCGCCATGGTGGCTTCCGGTATGGTGAGCATGGAAGATGGATTCCGTCTGATTAAGGAACGTGCCGCCTGCATGCAGGAATGCGCCGAACACCAATCTGGCAGCATGTGTGCCATTCTGGGCCTCACTCCCCAGCAGGTAGAGGAAGGCTGCACCCAGGTTGAAGGTTATGTGGTTCCTGTCAACTACAACAGCCCGGTGCAGACCGTCATCGCCGGAGAAACCGCCGCAGTAGACGCCGCGATTGCCAAGTTCACCGAAATGGGCGCACGACGCTGCGTCAAGCTGGCAGTCAGCGCTGCCTTCCACTCTAAACTGATGCAGCCTGCGGCAGACGCGTTCTATGAAAAAATCAAGGACGTGAAATTCTCCGCTCCCAAAAAAGATTTCTACTGCAACCTCACCGGAGAATTGCTCACCGACGTCAGCGATATGCCCAGCTACCTGGCCAAGCACATCGTCTCCCCCGTCCGCTTCACCACCGAACTGAACAATATGCAGCAGGCCGGTTACGACACCTTTGTGGAATGCGGCCCCGGCAAAGTTCTTACCGGTTTGGTGAAAAAGACCCTCAGCGGCGTCAACTCCATGAATGTAGAGGATGAAAAGACCTACCAAAAAGCAGTGGAGGTTCTGGGACTGTGACACAAACCAATGCGCAAACCTCAAATTTCGGACTGTTAGGCCATCCATTGGGACACTCCATGTCCCCCTTCATTCACGAAGCCCTGTTTGCCCTTTCCGGACGTCCTCAGCCTTACGGCCTGCATGATGTGGCGCCGGAAAACTTAAAAACTGAAGCGCCCCATCTGCTGGCCAGTCAAGGCTTCAATATCACCATCCCCTACAAGGTGGAAATCATCCCCTTCCTCACTGAACTTTCGGAAAAGGCCAAGCTGTATCAATCCGTAAACACGGTGGAAATCAAAGACGACTGCTATATCGGCCACAACACCGACGTGGACGGATTCCTCCACGGCATCCGCAGCCTGGGGGTAGAACTCTCCCAGGGCCCGGTGCTGATGCTGGGCAGCGGCGGAGTGGCCAACATGGTATCCACTGAAGTGGTGCTGGCCGGTTCTCCTCTAACCATTGCAGTGCGGAAAGAGGATGTGGAACAGGTTGCTGCTTTAAAGGAACGCCTGTTAAAGATTAAGCCGGAAGCGGAAATCACCACCTGTCTGCTGGATCAACCCAAAGGCTCCTATCGGGTGCTGATCAATACCACCCCGGTAGGCATGTACCCCAACACCCATGCCTGTCCGGTAACCCCGGAAATCATCCGTCAGGCGGAGGCGGTGTTTGACTTAGTGTACAACCCCTTTGAAACGCAGTTGGTGCAAACCGCCAAATCTCTTGGCATTCCCGCCAAAGGCGGTTTGTCCATGCTGGTATGGCAGGCGGCGGTGGCCCACGAAATTTGGTTTGGAGACCAATTTACCGACGAGGAAATTCAACAGGTCATTCTTCAGGCCAAAGAATACATGGAAGCTCACTTCCAGGCATAAACAAAACAAAGCCCGAGAGCAAGTTCTCTGCTCCCGGGTTTCTTTTTGTCTTGATTGTCACAAAAGAAAAAACCTCCTCTGACTGCCAGTTTTCAGCAGTCCAAGGAGATTTCATTTTGTAAATTTCTTAATTGATATTACAGAACGTAAACATCCACAGTTTTGGCGCCGAACTGTACGCTTTCTTCATACGTGTTGAAGAAGCAGTCCACCAGCACGCCGCTGCCGTTGTGCACAAAAGCACCGGTATCCCGCACCACAGAGTAGCCGTAAACATAGCTGCCGTCGCTGGACACGATATACAGCTTGGTTCCCTTGGGGTACTTGCTCAGATCCATAGCCACAGCGCCGGGAGTCAGAGAGGTGGGTTTGCCCAAAGCAGAGTAAGCAGTGGCCTTGCCGGTCACCTTGCTCTTATAGTTCACCGGAATACCGTTGGCGTCCAACTGCACCGGAGAGGTTTCTGCCTGCACCAGTTCGCCGCCTACGTAATACTGTTCCATCACATCCAGAACCCGGTTCACAGGGCTCTTGGTAACAACTTCATTGATCACTTCGGAATCGGTGAGCACACCGTCCACATAACGGTACTGGGTAGTAACTACCTTTTCCCCGTTTTCACCGGCAACGGTTTCCACATAGGTGCTGTAGGGGGTAGAGAGGGTACCATTTTCCACAGTTTCATAGGGGATGGTTTCGGTAGTGTCTTCCTGGGTATAGGTAACACGGTTGATGACGATAGTCATGCCGGAGAATACTTCCTGATCCATGGAGACATTGATCAGATCGTCTTCTCCAACCGTCACGCCAGCCTTTTCCAAAGCTTCCGCCACAGTGCCGCTGGCCATTTTTACTTCCTTGACAGCACCATCTGCCTGGATGTCCACCCGGAAGGCACGCATCACAGTCAGATCTGCCACACCGTCTTCAAAACCGGAGAAGACATATTCGTCTCCCTCTTCCAAAACGATGCCCTGGCTTTCCAGAATCTTTTCCGGATCGGTATACACTGTGTAACGGGAGTACACCGTTCCATTTTCATGAATGTTTACTTCCTGTTCCGCAGCGGTCAGGCCAGTGAGGACAGTAGCCATAATCGCTACCATCAAAACTGCAGAGATCGCTTTGCAGAGAATCTCTTTGTGGGCCTTGAGCCATTTGCATTCCAGTCTCATGATGATAAACTCCTTATTTCCTGTGTTTCGTAATGTAAGGGAAATTGTAAGTGTAATCTTTGCTTACGTGTTTTTGTAATTCTTGTTACCGATTTGCAATCATTATAGTGAAGTACCTGGGACTTGTCAAGTTTTTTGGATTCCATTTTCTGTGAATAATTTCCATTTATTAGGTGATTTTAAAGGAGTTTTTCCTTGTTTTCTGGCTTTTTTTCGCGATCATTCTATGGTTTTCACAAGAAACGACAATATCTTTTGTGCATTCCTACAAAAAAGCATCTAATTTGAAAACCTGGAAAAATGGCTTCTTTTTGTAATTATTTTATCCTTATTGTATTTTATCTTTTGAATAATACAATTTGTATGTTTTAAAAAGTTCGAATTGTACTGACCAATTTCCAGCTTTTTTCTGCTTTGAGCTTTCCGGCTAAAAAAACGGCTACATTTTGTTATTCTTTTTCCAGGAAAACCCCAGCTACTGTTACTAATTTGGTAACAAAAAAGTTACCGGCGCAAGCCTTTTTCAGGCCGCACCGGCAACTCTCTTCTATATGATTTACTTTTTCGCTCTCTGCTTGGCACGCTGGACGTTGTCCAGGATGGCCTTGCGGATACGCAGATGATGTGGAGTGACCTCCACCAATTCGTCGTCGTTAATAAATTCCAGGCACTGCTCCAGGCTCATCACCTTGGGGGGGATCAAACGCAGAGCATCGTCGCTGCCGGAAGCACGGGTATTGGTGAGCTGCTTTTTCTTGCAGACGTTGACCACCAAATCCTCAGCTTTGGGGGACTGTCCCACAACCATGCCCTGGTACACCGGAACGCCGGCGCCAATAAACAAGGTGCCCCGCTCCTGGGCGTTGTACAGGCCATAGGTAACGCTTTCGCCGGATTCATAGGCAATCAAGGAACCGGTGGTGCGCTTGGAGATCTCACCCTTGTAGGGCTCATACCGTTCAAATACCGAGCTCATAATGCCTTCGCCCTTCGTGTCGGTGAGGAATTCGCTCTTGTAACCAAACAGGCCCCGGGAAGGAACTAAAAATTCAATCCGCATCCGGCTGCCCTGGGGAGTCATGTGCTGGAGCTCGCCCTTCCGAGTCCCCATCTTTTCCATAACCGCACCCATGTATTCTTCCGGCACGTCCACCACCAGCCGTTCAATGGGTTCGCATTGTTTGCCGTTAATGGTGCGGAACAGCACTCGAGGCGTGCTGACCTGCAGCTCGTATCCTTCCCGGCGCATATTCTCAATCAGCACGGAAAGGTGCATCTCGCCCCGGCCGGAAACGATAAACTTATCGGTGCTGTCGGTTTCCTCTACCCGGAGAGACACATCCCGCAGCAGTTCCTTCATCAACCGTTCCCGGAGCTGCCGGGAGGTGACATACTTGCCGTCCTGACCGGCAAAGGGAGAATCGTTCACCGAGAAGGTCATTTCCACAGTGGGCTGGCTGATCTGCACAAACTCTACCGGATCTACATCACTAGGATCGCAAAGGGTGTCCCCAATGGTCAAATCATCAATACCGGAAATACAGACAATATCCCCAATGGTAGCTTCGGTGCAGGGCACCCGCTTCAGGGATTCAATCTGATACATATTTACCACTTTGCTCTTATAGCGGCGCTTGGGGTTGTGGTAGTCACAAACCATTACTTCCTGGTTCTGGTGGAGAGTGCCCCGACTGATTCGGCCAATGGCAATCCGTCCTACATAATCATTGTAGT
>DVGY01000059.1 GCA_018712465.1 Candidatus Egerieicola pullicola
CCCCATACCCAGAACGAGGAAAAGGAACACGTTTTCTTCAATGAGATGAGCAAGCCTTTCCCGGTGGCGGCAGATGAAGCCTTCTTAAATAAGTGGGATACTATCTTGAAAATTACCTCCGACGTGCAGAAAGCTCTGGAGCTGAAGCGTGCGGATAAACTCATCGGTAAGAGTCTGGAAGCTGCCGTGGTGCTGTATGCTGACGGCGAACTCTATGACTTTATCTCCGCTCATCAGGAAGAGCTCACCATGACCTTTATCGTCAGCCAGGTGGAAGCCGCCCATGGACAGGGCGAATTCACCGGCGATGTGGAGGGCCTTTCCATCACCGCAAAACTGGCCCAGGGCGAAAAGTGCCAGCGCTGCTGGAAGCAGGATGTCACCGTGGGAAGCAACCACGACCATCCCACCCTCTGCGCCCGCTGCGCCCATGTGGTGGAGGAGCTTTAATCCTAGTCTGTTGCAGCAAAGCAGTGGCTGTTTTTCCAGGAAAGGCAGCTGCTGTTTTCTGTGTGTAACTGGAGTGACGCTATGAAAAATCTATCGCTTTTGACGCGCAAAATTCTGGCTCTCTGCGGCGCATTGGTGCTGGCCTTTTTGGATCAGCTCATCAAATACCTGGTGGTTATCTTTATTTCACCTATGAATCTGCCTCAGGTGGAGGTAATCCCCGGCGTGCTGAGCTTGACCTATGTGGACAATCCGGGTATCGCGTGGAGTATGTTTATGGATCATCCGGAACTGCTCACCATTGCCACTGGGGTAATGATGGTGGCGCTGCTGGTGTTCCTGTTTACTAAATTTGTCCGTTCCGGCGTGTTAATTGTTTTTTTGACGCTGGTGCTGGGCGGCGGTTTAGGGAATTTAGCGGACCGGGTTTTCCGGGGCAGTGTAGTGGACTACCTGCATCTGGAATTTGTGAATTTCCCCATCTTCAACCTGGCGGACTGCCTGGTGGTGGTGGGTGTGATTCTCACCTTGGTTTGGCTTTTGGCCTACTGGTTCCGGGATGAAAAACAGAATCTTCCGGAACACGCCGCATCCTCCGAAACCGGACCATCTCAAAAAGAAGGCAGCAAGGAAAAAGAATTGGTAGAAAAACATTCCCAGGAGGATCTGGATGACTGAGATTCCACAAGAACCCCTGCTGCTTTCGGTTACAGCTGACCAGGAGGGAGCCCGGCTGGACGCAGTGGTCAGCGAAGGAACCGATCTTTCCAGAGCCCGGGTGCAGAAGCTCTGTCAGGAAGGATTGGTCACCGTCAACGGCAAGCCAGGCGGCAAAAACACCCGCCTGAAACCGGGGGACGAGATCCGGGTGGAACTGCCACCCCTTCGTCCGTTGGAGGTGGAAGCCCAGAAGATTCCCCTGGAAATCGTCTACGAAGACGACCATCTTTTGGTGGTGAATAAGCCCAAAGGGATGGTGGTGCACCCGGCGCCTGGCAATCCCGACGGCACCTTGGTCAACGCCCTGCTGTATCACTGCCGGGATCATCTCAGCGGTATCAATGGGGTGCTGCGGCCCGGTATCGTCCACCGGATTGATAAGGATACTTCCGGACTGCTGATGGTGGCCAAAGACGATTTGACCCACCAGGGCTTGGCGGCGCAGATTGCCGAACACTCCTTTTTGCGGGAGTACGAGACGGTGGTTTACGGCCGCATGGAACAGGAGCAGGGAACTGTGGACCTTCCCATTGGCCGGAATAAGGTGGATCGGAAAAAGATGTGTGTCTGCTACGAGCATTCCCGGCCGGCGGTGACCCATTATTGGCTGTTGGAGCAGTACCAGGGGTTTGCCCATTTGAAGTGCCGGCTGGAGACGGGACGCACCCATCAGATTCGAGTGCATATGGCGGCCATCGGTCATCCGGTGGCTGGGGATCCGGTATACGGACCCAAAAAAATCATCGAAAAGCTTCATGGACAGTGTCTTCACGCAAAAACTTTGGGGTTTGTCCATCCTGCCACTGGGAAATGGATGGAATTTACCTCGGAGCTGCCGCAATATTTTCAATCTTTCTTAAAAGGACTGAAAAAGGCAGATTGAATGGATTTTCATGGGGGTAATGACGCTTTTTCGAGGAAAATTTGCTTGACACAAGCCGATGGTTTGTGTATCATTAAACTATGGATATGATTCTCCCCTAATCATAAAAAGCGAACAAGGAGTGTTACGTATGAGCAATGAAAAGCATAAGCCGGTTGTGCTGCAGCGTGCAGACCCGTACCTGTACAAGCATACCGACGGCTATTATTATTTTACCGGTTCGGTTCCGACCTATGACCGCATTGAGCTTCGCCGCAGCAAAACCATTGCCGGTTTGGCTCAAGCGGAAACCGCCGATGTTTGGTTCCGCCACGAAAGCGGTATCATGAGCGAACATATCTGGGCTCCGGAACTTTACTATCTGGATGGAAAGTGGTACATCTACTTTGCCGCTAGCGATAAAGACGACATCTGGGAGCTGCGCCCCTACGTATTGGAGTGTCAGGGCCAGGATCCTCTCCACGACAAATGGATTGAGCTGGGCCAGATGCAGGCAGCGGATGACGACGATAAATCCTTCCAGGACTTTTCTCTGGACGCCACCCTCTTTGAGCACAAAGGCAAGCGTTACTACGTTTGGGCAGAAAAAGTGGGCGGCCAGAAGGGTATCTCCAACCTGTACATTGCTGAGATGGCCTCTCCCTGCAAACTGA
>DVGY01000060.1 GCA_018712465.1 Candidatus Egerieicola pullicola
ACGCTTCCGATGGCCGAAATCCCGGTGTTGGCGGCGGCAATGGGGATACCGACCTGGATCTGATTTATCTGGATCTGGACAGCGCTAAGGCTCAGATGGCCCAAGCAGCTCAGCCTGAGGTCACTACCTCCGGCAATACTGCCACCCTGCATTTTGCTACCCGGACCCCTTATGTGGAGAGCTACACTCTGGTGCGGGTGCGGGGAGATCAGGTCAGCGTGCTGGCTTCCAATTTAAGCCGCAGCACCATCCAGTACACCGACAACAGCTATCAGACCGGGGACCGGTATTTTATTAACTGCAATCTGAATTCCATGTTTGCGGTGGATCGCAGCGTGTACTATGGCCTGCATCCCGGGGACTGGGACCTCAACGGCGATTTGAACGTAACCGATGTAATGAGCTTGGCTCAGGCAGTGCTGGATCCCAGCCGGGTTCCCGCCAACGGTTACAGTCAGGCAGACTGGGATGGCAATAACGCAGTCAACGTAATGGACGTCATGTCGTTGGCCCAGCAGGTTCTGTGGTACTGAGGAGACGGCCATGAAGGGATGGAAAACCGTTTTGGCAGCCGGTTTAGCAGCGGCGATGCTCTGTACTAGTTTGGGACTTACCGGATGTGAGGACAACCAGGATACCCAGTCTTCCGTGTCCACCTTAGAATCGGAAAACTGGATTGGCACCCAAGCTGCCATTGATTTGGTGGAAAGCTTGACCCAGGAGCAAACCGGTTTAAGCCTGCCCACTGAATACTATCAGTTTGAGGCAGACGACGAAGTAGGGGACATCAGGGAGGACACCTGCTACATCATCCATGCCTATTTGGTGGAGGATGGTACCGGCAAGCGTTATCTGGAGAACACCCTCTATGTTACTGTAGACGGCAGTCAGGTATACACTTACGATCTCAATAACGACGCCTTCCATCAAGTTTGGGGAGAATCGGGAACTGCTTCCGATTCTCAATCCGAACCTGTATCGGAAGCCATATCACAATCTGAATAAGAAAGAGGGAGGGGACGACCCCTCCTTTTTTCATGATTCGGGAAAGGAAAATGCTTCATGACAGATTCCATTACGTTACAGCCCTATCGGGAAGAGGACAGTGCAGCTTTGGCTGTCCTGTTTTACAAAACGGTTCGCCGGGTCAACATCAAAGATTACACTCCGGCTCAGGTGCAAGCCTGGGCTCCGGCACCGCCGGATCCAGATGTTTGGCACCGTTCCTTTGCCGGTCATTTGGCTTGGGTAGCCTGGCAGGCAGGAGAGGCGGTAGGCTTTGGGGATTTGGATCCGGAAACCGGCTATCTGGACCGGCTGTATGTCCGGTGGGACAAACAGGGCTTAGGAATTGGCAGTATGCTTTGTGACCGATTGGAACAGAATTGCACCGCTGCTATGGTGTACACCTATGCTTCCATTACTGCTCAGCCCTTTTTTGCCCATCGAGGATACCAGCTGATTTTCCGCCAGCAGGTGGAGCGGCGTGGAGTGTTGCTGGAAAATGCCCGCATGGAAAAAGAACGGTTGGAGAGAACGAAAAAGTAAAGAGAATTTCAAAAAAATCCAACTAAGGCAACATAATTTCTTCACAAGTGCCGGTTATAATGCCAATGTACCCAAAAGGAGAGGCGGAACATCCGCCAGGGTCTATGAAAGACACGAAAGAACAGAAGAAAGGATGAGCGAGATGTATCCTTATGACGAAAACGCTCCTACCAATCAAACTCCTACTGGTCCATCCGGACAACCTGAATCTCAGCAAAACACTCAGCCGGCAAGCGAGGACGGCGTCTATCACATGAGCGGCAGCCAGATTCCTCCCGCCCAAGCGGCTTATTCTACTCCACAGACTTCTGCCGGGGATACCGCTTCCGGTACCGCCGGGAGAACGGAGTATCCGTCCGCTCAGACAGGATATGCCGGCGATTCCACCAACCAAGCGCAGCCTCAGTCCAGCGGCTATGCGCCCTACACCGGAGCAGCAGCGGCAGCACCCAAACCGCCCAAGAAAAAGTCCGGCGCCGGCAAAAAGATCGGCGCTCTGGCTGTGGTGGCGGCGGTGGCTCTGGTGTTTGGCATCGGGGGCAGTGCTTTGACCAATCTGCTTTGGCCGGGCAGCCGGGGCAGCACGGTGGTGTACCAGTCCACCGGGGCGCCTTCCTCTTCGGTACAGACCGACGGCGGGGCTACTCTCACCGATGTGGTATCCACCATTGAAAACAGCGTGGTGTCCATTACCACTGAGCAGATTTCCTACGGCTCTATTTTTGGCAACTACGTCACTTCCGGCGCAGGCAGCGGAGTGATCCTCAGCGAAGACGGCTACATCCTCACCTGCCAGCACGTGATCGACGGAGCCAGCCGGATCACCGTGGCCACCAAAGACGGCAATTCCTACGAAGCCACTTTGGTGGGGGCCAATAAAGATGCGGATATTGCCGTGGTGAAGATTGATGCCACCGGCTTGACTCCCGCTGTCATCGGGGATTCCGAACAGCTGGCTGCCGGGGACACTGCCATTGTTATCGGGAACCCCTTGGGCACCTTGGGCGGCACCGTAACCTATGGCGTCATCAGCGCCACCGACCGGGAACTGGTTGTGGATGGTTCTACCAAAGACTTGATCCAGACCGACGCCTCCATCAGCCCCGGCAACTCCGGCGGCGGCTTGTTCAACGGCAACGGCGAACTGGTAGGTATTGTGGAAGCGAAGTCCTCCTATGAAGAAGCGGAAGGTTTGGGCTTTGCCATCCCCATCGACCAAGCTATGTCCATTGCTCAGAACCTGATTGAAAACGAAGGCAGCTCGGTGGAGCAGGCGAAACTGGGCATTACCGCTTTGACGGTGGAAAACGACGCCATGGCTCAGCAGTACGGCTTAAATGACGGTGCCGGGGTTTACGTCTACCAGGTGGAAAACGGTTCTGCAGCGGACAGCGCAGGCTTGCAGGTTGGAGACAAAATCAATACCATCGACGGTACGGAAATTACCTCCGCTACCCAGGTCAGTGAAATCGTCTCTTCCCATGTGCCTGGTGATCAGATCACCGTCAACGTCAGCCGGGGCGGCATCAGCGGAGATATTCAGGTGACATTGGGCAGCGATGCCTCCACCACTACCTCCGGCAGTTACAACCCCTACAGCAACTATTTCGGCAACTACGGCGGCCTGCTGGGATAATAACTCCATGGAGTGTCCGGCGCCATCAGCGCGGGGACGTCTCCAATCCAGAGAAGAAACACCGGTTCTCTCGCAAGGAGGGCCGGTTTTTTCTGCCCTTGACAAATGGCGGGAAAAAGAGTACACTTGCTTATATGCTTTAAAGCAATAAAGTAAAGGGGAATCGCCATGAAAATAGCGGTCATTGGACTGGGGCTCATCGGGGGCTCCTTCTGCAAAGCCATTACAAAATACACCAACCACACCGTGCTGGGCTATAACCGCACTTTAGCCACTGCCGAAAAAGCGCTGGCGGAGGGGAGCATCCAACAGATTATTACCTTGGATCAGTTGGATCAGGCGGATCTCACCATGGTGTGCCTCCATCCGGTACAGACCATCCAGTTTTTATTGGACCATAAAAACGATTTTGCCAAAGGCAGCATTGTGATTGATGCTAGCGGGGTGAAGGAAAGTGTGCTGGACGCGGTGGATCAGCCGTTGAAGGAAGCCGGAGTGCGGTTTGTGGGCTGTCATCCTATGGCGGGACGGGAGTATTCCGGGTATGACTATACTTTGGATACTCTCTTTATCGGCGCCAGCTTTATCCTCACTCCTACCCCCCTCACCGATCCAGTTGCAGTGGAGACAGTGGAGCAGCTGGCCCGAGAATTGGGCTTTGGTCAAACGGTGCGGGCCACTCCTCAGGAGCACGACGAGATTATCGCTGCCACCAGCCAGTTGGCCCATGTGGTGAGCAATGCCTATATCAAAAGCCCCACGCTGCAAAAGGAAGCGGGTTTTTCCGCCGGCAGCTTTTTGGATCTCACCCGGGTGGCCAAGCTCAACGAAGATATGTGGACCGATCTGTTTATGATGAACCGAAAGGCTTTGCTGCAAGAAATTGATTACATTCAGCAGGCCATCGGCCAGATGCGGGACGCCTTGGAAGCTAAGGATGCGGATACCTTAAAGGCTCTGCTCCGGGAAGGGAGGCTTCGGAAGGAAGAGAGCATTCGGCGGCATCAGCAAAAGGAAGCGTAATTTCGTCCTTTTTGTAATATTACAAAGAAAAATTCCGGCGCGGAAAATCCGTACCGGAACTTTTTTTGAGATGAAATTGTTTAACGGCAGGCGTCGGCAATGTGATAGATCAGCTGCTCCGAATCTTCCCAGCCCAGGCAGGGGTCGGTGATGGATTTGCCGTAGATGTGTTCCGACACATCTTGACGGCCCGGTTCCAGATAGCTTTCGATCATGACGCCCTTTACCAGATTGCGGATGTCAGGGGAGACTTGACGGTTGTGCATGACTTCTTTGACGATCCGGATCTGTTCTTTATACTGCTTGTCGGAGTTGGAGTGATTGGAGTCCACAATCACTGCCGGATGCTGCAGCCCCATCTTGTGGTACATCTCCAGCAGGCGCTTGATGTCTTCGTAGTGGTAGTTGGGCTGAGCCACTCCCCGCTTGTTCACCCCACCCCGGAGAATGGCGTGAGCCAGGGGGTTGCCGGAGGTTTCCACTTCGTGTCCGGCATAGGCGAAATGCTGGGGATGCTGGGCGGCGTAGATGGAGTTGAGCATGACCGAGAAGTCCCCGCTGGTGGGATTCTTCATGCCGGTGGCCACGTCAAAGCCGCTGGCGGTTTGGCGGTGATGCTGATCCTCTACCGACCGTGCGCCGATGGCTACGTAGGAAAGCAGATCTTCCACATAGCCCCAGTTTTCCGGGTAGAGCATTTCATCTGCCGGAGGCAGGCCGAATTCTTCGATGGAGCGCATCTGCAGCCGCCGCATAGCAATCAAACCGGCTACCAGGTCGGGGCGCTTTTCCGGGTTGGGCTGGTGAGCGATGCCCTTGTAGCCATCACCGTTGGTTCGGGGCTTATAGGTGTAGATCCGGGGTACCAGCACCAACCGGTCCTTTACCTTTTCCTGGACTCGGGCTAAACGGCTGACATAGTCCAGTACGGAAGTTTCATTGTCTGCAGAGCAGGGACCGATGATCACCAAAAACTTATCGGACTGGCCGGTAATCACATCGGTGACGTCCTGATCCTTCTGCTTTTTAATCGCCTTGCCGTGGTCGGTCAAGGGGTATCGAGAACGAATCTCCGCCGGAGTGGGGAGGGTTTTTAAGAAATTAAAACTCATACTTCTTAGACCTTTCTGGAAATGATACCGGTTGATTTTCGCCGTCTCTCCCTCTGGATCAGGCGAAAGAACCGCTTCCCTCATGATACCGTTTTAAGACGGGTTTTGTCAATAGCAGGAGAAAAAAGAAGCTCCGAGGATTTTTCTCAGAGCTTGTTGGGGTCAATTTCCCCCTAACTTCCAGATCAACGCAATGACCAGCGTCACCATCAGTGCCAGCAGAACCAGGCCCAATGCGCCCACTAAAATTTTTAATCCCAGGTTTTTACCGCCAAACAAAGGACGGCTGGCAGCTTCCCGGGCAGCCTGCTTAGCTCCCTCACACTGGCAGGGCTGGTCCGGATCCAGGGGCTTGCCGCAGTAGGGGCAAAATTTTTGTTCCATCTTGACTCTTCCTTCTTCCGAAATTGAACCAACTCCGGTTGTTTTTCTTTAGTATACCTGCACCGGCTTTATTTTGCAACCCCTAACTGCCGTCCCGCACCACCTGAGTGATGGAGGAAAACAGGCTTCGGTTGCGCTCTAGGTCGTAGGCGGAAAGGTTGGTGTCGGTACAGGAAAACAACAGGGAAGCGGCATCTTGTGAGTTCATTTGCAGCACCTGCTCTAACTGGATCTGGACCAGCTGCAAGGCTCCGCCGGTTTCACTGCTGAAAAACAGGTCCGCCTGCCGGGGAGCGTCTGCCACCGAAAGTCCGGCGGGGAAGCGGTACCGTCCGGTGATTACCTCCTGGGACAGGGAAATTTCTGCCAAGGGGAACTGTTGGGCAATTTTGCATAGGCCGGTTTCATCGATCCGCACCCAGCCGTCCAGGGTGGTTCCCAGCACCCCTTGGGCTGCCTGGACCAGTTGATCTGGGCCGCCGTAGCGGTATTGGCCCAGCAAAGTATCGGTATAAAGCCGCACCGTGGCGGTTTGGGTCAGGTCGATGTTTTGGATATGGGCTTTTTGATCCATCTGGTCAAACCGCAGCAATACCACCCGTTGGGGCTCCTGATTTTTCTCCCGACAGCCGATGAGCAGCAGATTGCAGCTATTGCCTACCCCCACCGGCACAGTAGGGGCGGTGTCCACCGGCTGTTCCTTCATGGCAGAAAAGACTATGGCACAGCATACCGCCAAGGCACTTCCCAGCACCAGCAGGCTCAGCAGAAAAGCGGTCCAAAAGGGGCGGTACCCTTTGGTGAAAAATCCGGACATAATGCGTTCCCCTCCTTGCCGGTAGTATGGCCGGTCCGGAGGGGAATAGTCGGTTTAATAGCATTTTTTAATGATGGTCTTGACCCGGTTTACCAATTGGCGGTCGTTGTCGTAGTTGAGCCATTTAGGGGCTAGGGAGATTTCCACCCACTTTACCTGGCTGACCTCTTCCGGCTGGGGGTGGATTTCCTTAGAAGTGACCCACGCCAGAAAATATACCACGTTCTTAATGGTATCCTTCCGGGGAGAATAGGATACGACTTCCCGGAAGCTGGTATCGATCTGTACCTCCAGGCCGGTTTCTTCCCGGACTTCCCGACGGGCAGTTTCCGCCTCTGTTTCACCCGGCTCCACATGGCCTTTGGGGAAAGACCAATGACCACCGTTGGTGTGCTTGATTAAAAGCAATTCCGTGTTACCGTGGTGCTTTCGGAAGATGACAGCACCGCAGGATTTTTCATGCTCCATGGCCTTCCCTCCTCTTTCCTTATATAGTGTATCACATTCTGGGGGAAGAGGAGGATTTTTTGCACAAAATTAGGGAAAATTCTACTTTTTCCACAATGCCGCGGTGGAAATCCGGGGAGATTCTTCCATCCTTTGTCCGGCAAAAGAAAAGGAATTCGAAAAAATACTCAAAAACCATTGCAATCCACAAAAACTTTTTGTATAATTGAGAGGTAAAGCGGCGTACATTCTCCCATAGCCGCTAACCTACGATTTTGAATGAAAAGGGCAGGTGCAAACAATGGACATTAAACAATTACAGATTATGGCCACCAAAGTTCGGATCGGCGTAATCGAAGGCGTTTATGCAGCGCAGGCCGGCCATCCCGGCGGTTCTTTGTCGGCAGCGGATATCTTCACCTATCTCTACTTCCAGGAAATGAAGATCGATCCCCAAAACCCCAAAGATCCCGATCGGGACCGCTTTGTTCTCAGTAAGGGACACACCGCCCCCGGCTACTATGCCGCGCTGGCGAACCGGGGCTACTTCCCGGTGGAAGAACTGAAAACCCTCCGTCAGATCGGTTCCCGCTTGCAGGGCCACCCTGACATGAAGGGCATTCCCGGTGTGGACATGTCCTCCGGAAGCTTGGGCCAGGGCATTTCCTGCGCCGTGGGCATGGCCGAAGCCGGCAAGCTCATGGGCAAGGATTACCGGGTCTACACCCTGTTGGGCGACGGTGAAATCGAAGAAGGTCAGGTTTGGGAAGCGGCTATGTTTGCCGGCAACCATGCGCTGGACAACCTGGTGGTGATCGTGGACAACAACAACCTCCAGATCGACGGCACCATCGAAGAAGTGAACTCTCCCTATCCCATCGACAAGAAATTTGAAGCCTTCAAGTTCCATGTCATCAACTGCGACGCCCACGATTTCAATTCCCTCAAGGCGGCGTTTGACGAAGCGAGAGCCACCAAGGGCGTTCCTACCTGCATCGTGGCGAAGAGCGTTAAGGGCAAAGGCGTTTCCTACATGGAAAACAACGTAGCTTGGCACGGCACTGCCCCCAAGACCGATCAATACAATATCGCCATGGACGAGCTGACCAAGCACCTGGCAGAACTGGAGGGTTAAGACAATGGCTGATGTAAAGAAAATTGCAACCAGAGAAAGCTACGGCAACGCTCTGGTAGAATGCTATCCGGATTTCCCCAACCTGGTGGTGCTGGACGCCGACCTGGCAGCCGCCACCAAAACCGGTATCTTCAAAAAAGCGCATCCGGAACGCCACATCGACTGCGGCATTGCGGAATGCAACATGATGAGCATCGCTGCCGGTATGGCAGCCGCCGGGATGATCCCCTTTGCCTCCACCTTTGCTATGTTCGCTGCCGGGCGGGCCTTTGAGCAGGTGCGCAACTCCATCGGATATCCCCACCTGAACGTTAAGATCGGCGCTACCCACGCCGGTATTTCCGTGGGCGAAGACGGCGCTACCCACCAGTGCAACGAGGACATCGCTCTCATGCGGGCTATTCCCGGCATGGTGGTAATCAACCCCAGTGACGACGTGGAAGCCAGAGCTGCAGTTCGGGCTGCCTTGGAGTACCAGGGCCCGGTGTACCTCCGGTTTGGCCGTTTGGCAGTACCGGTGATCAATGACCGCCCCGACTACAAGTTTGAATTGGGCAAGGGCGTTACCTTGAAAGAAGGCAAGGACATCACCATCGTGGCTACTGGCCTGACGGTGAATGAAGCCCTCACCGCCGCCCAAAACCTGGAAGCCGAAGGCATTGATGCCGGCGTCATCAACATCCATACCATCAAGCCCATCGACAAGGAACTCATCCAGGCGGCGGCTGCCAAGACCGGCAAGCTGGTGACGGTGGAAGAACACTCCATCATCGGCGGTCTGGGCGACGCGGTGCTGGAAGCCATTCGG
>DVGY01000061.1 GCA_018712465.1 Candidatus Egerieicola pullicola
GGCGTTGGTAGAAGGGGAACGGGCTCCCTTGAGCGAAGAGGACCAGAAGCAGTTTACGGTGTATGAGGGCTGTATGCCCATTGAAGTCATGGCCCGCCGGGGAAAGGACACCATCCGCTTTGGGCCCATGAAGCCGGTGGGGCTGAAAGACCCCCGCACCGGCCACCGTCCCTGGGCGGTGCTGCAACTGCGCCGGGAGGACCCGGAAGGGAAGCTCTACAATCTGGTGGGCTTCCAGACCAACTTGAAGTTTGGAGAGCAGAAGCGGATTTTCTCCATGATTCCCGGCTTGGAGCACGCGGAATTTTACCGCTACGGCGTCATGCACCGCAACACCTTTTTGGACAGTCCCCGGTTATTGGAGCCGGACTTTTCCCTGCGAAAAGACCCCCGCATCTTCTTTGCCGGACAGATCACCGGCGTGGAAGGCTATATGGAAAGCGCCGCCTCCGGATTGCTGGCTGGGCTGCATTTAGCCCGGCGGTTACAGCAGCAAGCGCCCACTCTCCCCCCAGAAACTACCATGATCGGCGCTTTGAGCCGGTATGTCAGCCGGTATCCCGGAAAGGATTTTCAGCCTATGGGCAGCAATATGGGAATTTTACCCTCTTTGGAAGATCCGGTGCGGGACAAGCGGCTGCGCTACCAAGCTTTGGCAGACCGGAGCCTGAAGGATTTGGCAGACTGGATGGCGCTGCAACACATTGATCCTGCTGTGGCAGAAGGCGGGATGCAGGAATGATTCCCGGTTTTTCCATCTTTGATCTTTGTTTCCCCCATGGGGAGGAGTCCCCATTTTTGATTTGAGAGAGGAAGTTGACTATGAAAATTGCATTGGACGGCTTTGGAGGAGACCATGCTCCTCTGGCGATGCTGGAAGGCGCCGCCTTGGCAGTGGCAGAATACGGCGTGGACGTGGTAATCACCGGGGATGAAGCGGTGCTGCGGAAAACCGCATTGGAGCACAATATTTCCCTGGCCGGATTGGAATTTTCCGACACCAAGGATGTCATCGGCATCTGCGAAGAACCCACCACCCTGCTTCAGGAACACCGGGATTCTTCTTTGGGCCGGGCCTTCACCCTTTTGTCCGAAGGCAAGGTAGACGCTTTGGTCAGCGCCGGTTCCACCGGGGCCATTGTGGTGGGCGGCACCTTTTTAATCAAGCGCATCAAAGGCATCAAACGGGCTGCCATCGCCTCCATGGTTCCCTGTGAAAACGGAAGCTATCTGCTGGTGGACGCCGGGGCCAACACCGACTGCCGTCCCGAAATGCTCCATCAATTTGCCATGATGGGCAGTATGTACCTGGAATCGGTGCGGGGCATTCAGCGTCCCCGGGTGGGATTGGTGAACATCGGCGCCGAGGAGACCAAAGGCGGCCAGCTGCAAAAGGACACCTACCATCTGCTGGAGCAGGACAAAAACCTGAACTTCACCGGCAACCTGGAAGCCCGGGGCATCCCTCTGGGAGAAGCGGACGTGGTGGTCTGCGACGGCTTTACCGGCAATGTGATTTTAAAGCTCAGCGAAGGCTGGGGGAAGTTTTTGAACAACACCTTGAAGGACCTGTTCCTCACCGGCTTTGCTGGAAAATTCAGCGCCGCTTTGCTGTTAAAGAAGATCAGCGGCCTGCGCAAGCGGATGAACTACAAGGAATACGGGGGAGCGCCGCTGCTGGGTGTCACCAAGCCGGTGATTAAGGCCCACGGCTCCTCCGACAAACTGGCCATTTCCAAGGCCATTTACCAGGCAAAGCTGGTGGTAGAGCAGCAGATGATCGCCCGCATCACCAAAGCTTTGGCCGACCAGAAGGAAGAGGGGTAAATGAAAGATCTGCATACACTGGAACAGCGGTTGGGGCACCGGTATGAGAATATCGGCTTGCTGCAAACCGCATTGACCCACCCCAGCTATGTCAATGAAAACCGCAAAGGCTTGAAGAACAATCAACGCCTGGAATTTTTAGGGGACTCGGTGCTCTCCATTGTGGTGGCCCAGTACCTGTTTGAACATTATACCAGCCTGCCCGAAGGAGAACTCACCAAACTTCGGGCTAGTTTGGTTTGTGAAAAAGCCCTTCACCAATTTGCTTTGCAGATTGATCTGGGAGAGTTTTTGCTGCTGGGCCGGGGAGAGGAAAACACCGGCGGACGGCAGCGCCCTTCCATTTTGGCGGACGCTTTTGAAGCGGTGATCGCTTCCATCTATCTGGACGGCGGGCTGGAAGAGGCCCGGAAATTTGTGCTGCGGTTTATTCCCAAGCACCTGAACGTCAAGCAGGTGGAGGTCAACTTTGACTACAAAACCGCCCTGCAGGAATTTGTCCAGCGGAACAAACAGGAAACCCTGGACTACCAGACGGTGGAGGAACGGGGCCCGGACCACAACAAGACCTTTGTGGTGGAGGTGCACCTAAACTCCAACGTCATCGGCACCGGGGAAGGACACAGCAAAAAGCAGGCGGAACAGCAGGCCGCCAAGGAAGCGCTAAAGCTCATGGGCTATGAGCTGTCATAACATCCCGGTGTTTCTGCCCCATGCCGGCTGCCCTCACCGCTGCCTGTTCTGCGACCAGCACAGCATTTCCGGAACGGTGCACACCCCGTCTCCCGGGGAAGTTCGAGACTATCTGGAAGAAAGCTTGGCTCAGTATCCACACAACCCTGCCCAAACGGAAATTGCCTTTTTCGGCGGCAGTTTCACCTGCATGGATCTGGATTATCAAAAAGCAATGCTGGAACTTGGAGAGGAGTTTGTCCGTGGATATGGACTGAAGGGCATCCGCCTTTCCACCCGTCCCGACGGCATTTCCCCTGGGATCATCCGGCATCTGCTGGACTATCCGGTGCAGGCGGTGGAACTGGGCGCTCAAAGTATGTGCGACCGTATTCTGGAACAAAACCGCCGGGGGCATACTGCGGCAGATACCGTCCAGGCAGCCAGACGGATCCGGCAGGCCGGACTGGAATTGGGACTGCAAATGATGGTGGGGCTGCTGGGGGACACCGCCCAGACCGTGTGGGACACCGCCCGGGCTTTGGCGGACCTTAAGCCGGATACGGTGCGGATCTATCCTATGGTAATTTTAAAGGGAACTCCGGCCTATGCCCTGTGGCAGCAGGGGGACTATTCCATCTTCTCTCTGGAAGAGGGAGTCCAGCTCTGCGCCGGGCTGTTGGAGTTTTTTGAGCAGCGGCAGATTCGGGTAATCAAGCTGGGGCTTCACGCTTCCCGGCAGGTGGAGGAGCAGTATGCCGCCGGGCTGTACCATCCGGCGTTTCGGGAGCTTTGCGAAAGCAGATTGTACCGGCAGGGTATGTTTTCGCAAATATCCCGATGGAAAGAAAAGCGGGGG
>DVGY01000062.1 GCA_018712465.1 Candidatus Egerieicola pullicola
CAAACCGTTGCTCATCAAAGCACAGGTGTCGTTGGTGGAAGTGTCCCCGTCGATGCTCACCATGTTAAAGGTGTCTGCCACTACCCCTTGCAGGGCCCGCTCCAGCAAAAGCGGATCGATGGCCACGTCGCTGGTCAAAAAGCAGAGCATCGTTGCCATATTGGGGTGGATCATGCCGCTGCCCTTGGCCATACCGGCGATGGTGCATTCTTTTCCTCCAATGGAAAACCGCACCGCCACCTCTTTGGTTACCGTATCGGTGGTCATAATGGCCTGAGCGGCATCGTTGCCTCCTTGCTCAGAAAGGCTGTCCGCCAGTTGTTGAACGTGGTCCTGAATGGGCTCAATAGGCAGTACCTGACCGATTACCCCGGTGGAGGCTACGATCACGTCCTCGGGCGCTATGCCAAGAGCTTTCCCGGCCAATTTGCACATGGTCCGGGCTTTTTCTTCCCCGTCGGCGTTGCAGGTATTGGCGTTCCCGCTGTTGCAGATCACCGCCTGAGCCACACCGTTGACCAAATTTTCCTTGCAGATCTGGATAGGGGCGCCCTTCACCTTATTTTGGGTGTACATGGCTGCCGCTTTGCAGGGGACTTTAGAATAAATCATGGCCAGATCCTTTTTGGTCTGGTTCTTCCGGATACCGCAGTGCAGTCCGCCGGCTACAAAGCCTTTGGGTGCGCAGACGCCGCCGGGTACAAATTTATATCCGTCAAATGGAATCAATTTTATCATGCCGCATTCCTCTTTTTCTGAATGGGAAAAGCGGGAACATTCCCGACTAAGCCCATCCTTCTTCTTTGCGCAGGCTTTGAGTTGCCGCGCCGGATTGTTCTAATTCCTGGAGCACTTTTCCGCATCCACCGCCAGTACAAACATCAGCGCCGGCAAGGCGTTTTGGGGCTGCGCCACTTCAATCACATAGGTGTCGGTGAGATGGAAAATCTCTTTGGAGACCACCGCCACCGGCTTTCCGGCGGGATCAAAGATCCGGTAATCACACTCCATGAAATTGCCCTGCACCTGCCAGCCGTTGAAGTCGATGTGATAGCGGGGCCGGAAAAGGGAAAATTCCTTCTGGATACAGCCCAGATACTGCCCGCCCAAATACACTTCAAACTTGGGCAGGAAGGTGAGTACCCGTTCCTTCACCATCCCCGCTTCATTGCCGTTTTGGTCGAAGATCTTCAGGCAGTGCCCCCAGGACAACTGGCCCTTGACGGTGTAGGCGGGACGGCCTTCTTGATCGTAAATGTCGTAGCTGTCAAACCAGGAAAAGAGCCGCTGCTTAAATAGAAGTTTCATGCTGAAACCCTCCTGATTGGGGTCTGAGCCTTTCCCAAGCGGGAATTAGAAGGAGGGCGGGATCATACCCAGCCCGGTATCTTCCGGCAAGCCGAAAAGCAGATTCATGTTCTGCACCGCCTGGCCTGCCGCCCCCTTCACCATATTGTCGATGGTGGAGACGACAATGGCCCGGTTGGTCCGGCTGTCCACATGGAGGGAAATGTCACAGTAGTTGGAGTATTTCACATTCCGCAGATTGGCTACCTCGCCCAAGGGCAAAACCCGGACGAATTTTTCCGTTTGATAGTAGTCCTGGTACATCTGCCGCAGATCCTGGGCAGAAAGGGATTCCTTCAGCCCCACATAAATGGTGGAGACAATGCCCCGGTTCACCGGCAGCAGGTGAGGCACAAAAGTCACCTTCAGTTCTTCCCCTGCCAGTTGGGACAAAGTCTGCTCGATTTCCGGGGTGTGCCGGTGCGCCGCCACCTTGTAGGGGGAGAAGGCCTCGTTGCACTCCGGATAATGGCTGGTCTGGCTCAGTCCCCGGCCGGAACCGGTGACGCCGGACTTGGAGTCAATGATGATGCTTTGAGCGTCTGCCTTGCCGCTTTTCAGCAGGGGAGCCAGCCCCAGGGCAATGGAAGTGGGATAACAGCCGGGGTTGCCGATGATCTCTTTCCCCGGCACCAAATCCCGGTGGAGTTCCGGGATGCAGTACACCGATTTTTTGTGGAGTTCCGGATGCCGGTAGGGCAGGCCGTACCACTGCTGGAAGTCCTCTTCCTTGTCCAGCCGGAAATCGGCGCCCAAGTCGATGACCTTTTTGCCCTTAGCCAGGGCCTTTGCCGCAAAGGCTTCACAGACACCATGGGGAACGCCGGTGAAGATCACATCGCTGGCGTCAATGACTTCATCCTCATTCACCAGCGTTTTGTCAATAATCTCATGAAAGGCAGGGTACACCTGGTCAATGGTCTTTCCCTCAAAACTCACCGAGCAAAGTCCTGCCAGCTCTACGCCCGGGTGGTTTAACAGGATGCGGATCAGTTCCACCCCTGCATACCCGGTAGCGCCTACAATGCCCACCTGAATGGGTTTCATCTGAAATACTCCCTTTCTATCTTGGGTATTAGCAATAAGACTCCAACTTTTCCTCCGCCCGATGGATCTGTTCTTCCACCGTTTCCGGCGCAGGACCGCCAAAAGCTTTCCGTCCCCGGACACACTGTTCCAGGTTGATGGCCTGGTACACCCCTTCCTCAAAGAGGGGGCTGGCCTGCCTATATTCTTCCAACGTCAGGGTTTCCAGGGTCTTATCATGGTCGATGCAGTAGGCCACCAGCTGTCCGGTAATTTTATAGGCATCCCGGAAGGGCAGGCCCCGGCGCACCAGATAGTCGGCGCAGTCGGTGGCGTTGATAAAGCCCTTGGCGGCAGCATGGCGCATATTTTCCTTCTTCACCCGCATGGTTTGGAGCATGGGGGTGATGGTGTTCAGACAGAGAATGGCAGTACGGCAGCTGTCGAAGATGGCTTCCTTGTCCTCCTGCATGTCCTTGTTGTAGG
>DVGY01000063.1 GCA_018712465.1 Candidatus Egerieicola pullicola
TCCTCCAGCGCAGGTTATGATGTCAGCGGACGGAGCAGTTCCTCCACCGTTACCTTCTCCATCGGTGGACAGGTTTTCGCCCGGTTTACCGTCAACTTCCAGTCCGGCAGCGTCAGCAATACTTCTTTGAACACCGATCTGTTGGAAGAAGCGGAGGAGTCTTCCCAGGGCAGTTCCGGCACCGGTTCTCACACCAGTTCCGGTACTGGCTCCAACACCAGCTCCACCACCTCGGAGACGGAAGAATAATCCAATATCACACAGTCAAAGCAGGCGGGATCGGTATGATTCCGTCTGTTGTGGCATAGATAAGAAATAGAAAGGACACACCATGACAAAGCAGCAGCAAGGCAGAATCCTCACCTCCCTGGGAGGATTTTATGAAGTGGCTCTTCCTTCCGGGGAACGGTTGGAATGCCGGGCCAAGGGAAAGTTCCGCAAAGACCAGCAAAAACCCCTGGTGGGGGATTTGGTGACGGTGGAAGAGAATGAACAAGGATTGAGCATGGTCAGCGCCATCCTCCCTCGAAAAAATCAGTTGATTCGTCCGCCGTTGGCCAATTTGGACCAGTTGGTGCTGGTGACCAGTTTGGCAGATCCCGCTCCCAACCGGTTGGTGCTGGATCAGCTCATCGCCGTGGCAGAGCACCAATCCATCGCTCCGGTAATCGTCTTTACCAAAGCAGACCTAGCAGATCCGGAACCCATCTTTTCGGTGTACCAAAAGGCAGGCTTTCCCACCTTTGCTGTGCGGGAGGACCAGCCGGATACTGCCCAGCCCATTCGGGAAATGCTGAAAGATAAAATCAGCGCCTTTACCGGCAATACCGGGGTGGGAAAATCCACTTTGCTGAACCGGCTGTATCCTCAGTTTCAGCTGGATACCGGGGAGATCAGCAAAAAATTAGGCCGAGGCCGGCACACCACTCGGCAGGTGATGCTGTACGCTCTCCCGGAAGGAGGTTACGCCGCAGATACTCCTGGCTTTTCCGCCATGGATTTTCTCCGGTATGTCCCCATCCGCAAGGAGGAACTGGCGGACTGTTTCCGGGAATTTGCCCCCTATGTGAATGACTGCAAGTTCACCGGCTGTTCCCATACGGTGGAAAAGGGCTGCGCTGTGTTGGCGGCGCTGGAAGCTGGAGAGATTGCCCCCTCCCGGCATGAGAGTTACTGCGAGCTGTACCGTCAAGCTCAGCAGATCAAGGATTGGCAGTGGAAGGAGGAGGAAAACCGATGAAACAGGCAGTGCTTCTGGCGGCAGGCCCCATTTCCCATCCGGAACAGTTAACGGTGCCTGAAGAGGCTTTTCTGGTCTGTGCCGATGCAGGATACCGCTATGCCCAGGCGCTGGGAAGGGAACCGGACTTGATTTTAGGGGATTTCGACTCTGCTCCTGCCCCGGATAGTCCGGCGGAACAGTTGACCTTCCCGGTGGAGAAAAACGACACCGACACCATGCTGGCCATGAAAGAATTGTACCGCCGTGGTTATGGGAAGCTCACTATCTACGGAGGCACCCATGGGCGGCTGGACCATACCTTTGCCAATTTTCAGAGCTTGAGTTGGGCAGCCCGTCATGGGATGGAGGTGGAATTGGTGGATGAAGTAAACCGGGTTCAGGTATTCCTCCCCGGCCGCTACACCATTCCCAAAGGGGATTACCAGCACTTCTCCCTTTTTTCTTTAAGCCCGGAAACCAGGGGAGTCACCCTTACCGGGGCGTACTATCCCTGTGAAAACCTCACTCTATCCCGGCTGTTTCCCTTGGGGGTGAGCAATCATCTGGTGGAACAGGAAGCCATTTTAACCTTCACCGCTGGGGAATTGCTCTGCATTCAGTCCAAGGCAAGCTAATCACCCAAAGAAGAAAACTCCATATACTGATATTACAGGCAGGGAAGCGGCGGAAAATACCGCCCTTTTCCTTTCTCCCAAAGGAGGGTCAGCCATGCGGTTTCCGAAAAAAGGGAAGTGGAATCTGGGAGGGGCGGCTCTGGCAGCTGCCGGGATCCTTTGCTTTCTGCTTTACTTTCTGCGATGGATGTTGCCCTGGCTGGGGCTGATCTTTCTGATTGTGGGGATTGTCTGCCTGCTGCGGTAACGAGGAGGGAGTTTGGTGAAGGTCGTGGTAGTGCGCAGCCCCCGGTTTCTGCGGGGGATTTTAAAGGCCATCTTTCATTTGGACTAGGAAAACGGGAAAGGGCGGCGCAGCATTGCTGCGCTTTTGCCTTATTCTGGACAAGTATGGTAAAATGAAGAAAAAGCACGGGAGGGTTTTCCATGAAAATTGAAATCAGCCAAAATTTCCCCTCATACTTCCAGCCTGCTTATCCGGAGGAATTTGAATTGTTTCACCATTTTGAGGTTACCGCAGGAATCCCCACTCCTCTGTTTGCCATTACTACTTGGAAGGAAAACGGGAAGCCAAACGTTTGCTTTCACGCATGGAGCTGTTTTCATGGGGATAACACCGCTTTTTTTGCGGTCATGGGCAACCTGTTCCAGCACACTCATACTTACGCTAATATCCGGCGAGAAGAGTGTTTTGGTATCAATTTCCTTCCCATCAGCGCTTATGATTCTTTGGTGAATACCATTCATCAAAATGAGATGGAGACCGATGAGTTTGCCGCAGGTGGATTTACTCTGGTCAAGGCCAAAACCATCCATGCCCCCATCATAAAAGAAGCCTTTCTCAATTTGGAGTGCACTTTAAAAGAAATCCAGGATCTCAGCGGGGCCGGGATTACCGCTATGGTGATTGGTCAGGTACAGCATGCTTGGGTGGAGCGGGACTATGCCCAAGGGGATAAAAAGCGTTATGGCAAGGACGGTTATATGCTGCTGGTTCCAGCTCCCCAAGATTTGATTACCGGACAGCCAGGGCAGTCTGCTATTGCCACTATGAATATTGAAAAATTGGATTGACTTGGATGCAACACAATAAAATTCCGGCGCCTCTCCCGAGTTTAGGAGAAACGCCGGATTCTTTTTGTCTCTTTTCCTTTAGGCGGATCGTTTGACTCCCCGCAGCGCTCCTGCCACGCAGCAAAGCAGGAACACCACCAGATCTGCAATCACCACTGTGGCTCCGGTGGGGGTGTTGAACAGGTAGGACACCAAAAGTCCCACTAAAAAGCAGAACACCGAAATGCAGGCTGCCAGGATCATAACGCTTTTAAAGCTTTTGCACACCCGCATGGCGGAAAGAGCAGGGAAGATAATCAAAGCGGAGATCAAAAGCGCCCCCATCATCCGCATCCCCAGCACAATGGTCACGGCGGTGAGCACTGCAATCAGAACATTGTAGGCCCCGGTGTGAATGCCGGTGGCTCGGGCAAAACTTTCGTCGAAGGTCACCGCAAAGATTCGGCTGTAACACAGCAAGAACAGGATCAGCACCACCACCGACAGTCCCACAGAAAGTACTACGTCCGCGTCGCTCATGGCTAAAATACTGCCGAAGAGGTAGTTGTTCACATCGGTGTTCATCCCGCTGGTGAGGGACACTGCCATAACGCCGATGGCTAGAGAGCTGGTGGAGATTAGGGCGATGGCGGAATCGCCTTTTAGTTTTCGGCTTTCGCTGATTCGCAGCAGGAAAAAGGCAGCGATGATTACCACCGGCACTGCCACCACCAAGGGCGCCCAGTTCATTACGGCGGCCAAAGCCAAGGCTCCAAACCCCACATGACTCAGCCCGTCTCCGATCATGGCGTAGCGTTTCAGCACCAAGCTTACTCCCAGCAGGGCGGCACAGAGGCTGATTAGCAGCCCTACCACCAATGCGCGGGTCAAAAAGGTGTAGGAAAACATAGCGGTAATGGCTTCAAGCATGGCTGTGACCTCCTTTTAAAAATTCCTGTCCTGCCGGACTGTTGACGTAGTCCTTGGCGGTGCCGAAAAACAACGGCCGATGACGGAGATGGAGGATGTGGCTGGCCTGGTCAATGGCCGCCCGGATGTCGTGGCTGACCATAATAATGGTAATCCCTTCCTTGTTTAGGGAAGAGATGATTTTGTAAAATTCCGCAGTAGCCATGGGATCCAACCCTGCCACCGGTTCGTCCAGCAGCAGCAGCTTTTCGGTGGCGCAGAGAGCCCGTGCCAACAGTACCCGCTGCTGCTGTCCACCGGACAGTTCCCGGTAGCACTTTTTTTTCAGCTCTGCTACTCCCATCCGGTGGAGGTTGTCCTCCGCCCGGTATTTTTCCGCCCGGTTGTAGTAAGGCCGCCATCCCCGGCGGTTGAGGCAGCCAGACAAGGTGACTTCAAACACCGATGCCGGGAAATCCCGCTGGAGAGTGGTTTGCTGGGGAAGATAGCCGATTTGGTTTTGCTTTAACTGGTCGCCGAAGGTAATGCTTCCTTTATTTACTGTTTTCAGGCCTAAAATACTTTTCATTAAAGTGGACTTGCCGGAGCCGTTTTCTCCCACGATGCAGAGGTAATCCCCGGCGTGGACGGTAAAGCTCAGATCCTCCACCACTACTTGTCCTTCGTAGGACAACACCAAATCCTTGCAGGTAATCAAAGCCATTTAGTTTAACGCCTCCTTTAAGGAATTCACATTGCGCTCCATCAGGGAAAGGTAGGTCTCCCCGGCATTGAAATCGTCCCGGGTGATGTTGTGGCAGGTGTAGAAGGTTTCCACCTTGGCCCCCGAGGAATCAGCGATGCTTCGGGCAATGTTGCCGTTGCTCAGTTCGATCTGATACACCACCGGCACCTGTTCTTCCCGGACTAGGTCAATGAGCCGGGCCACAGTGGCGGCGCTGGGCTCTGTTTCCGAAGCACAGCCGGGAAACGCAGCGTAGTAGTTGAGTCCGTATTCCCGGACAAAATAAAGCAGGGGGAACCGGTCTCCGAAAATCAAGGTGTCCCGGCTGGCACTGCCGATGACTTCCCGAAAGTCTTGATCCAACTCTTCCAACTGTTCCAGATAGGCGGCAGTGTTTTGCCGGTAGATCTGGGCGTTGGATGGGTCGATGTCACATAAAGCGTCGCAGATGGCCTGGGTGATGAGCATAGCATTTTTGGGGCTGGTCCAAACGTGCTCGTCATATTCTTCTTCGTGGAGATGGGTCGCCTCTCCATCTTCGTGGCTGTGCTCCTCTGGGTTTTCCAACACTGAATCAGTGTCCTCCTCCAGAGGATCCACCAGATCCATCAGGGAAAGGATTACCATGTGAGAGGTATCCATTCCTTCCAGCACGTCTTCAATCCAGGCGTCGCTTTCCCCTCCTACGTAAATGAAAAGGTCGCAGTTTTGGATGGCGATGATGTCCTGAGGGGTAGGCTCGTAGGAATGGACTTCCTGCCCGGGGCGGAGCAGCATAGTCAAATCATCGCTGCTTCCCATCACCTGCCGGGCAAAATCATATTGAGGGAAGATGGTGGCTACCACGCTGAGTCCCTCTTCTTGCTTGGCGGGGACGGAACAGCCGCAAAGGGCGCCCAGCAGCAGCACTCCTGCCAACAGCAGGGATAACAGTCGTTTCAAATTGTTGTTCGCTCCTGTCTGAATTTGAGACTAAATTTGAGAACTATTCTCATTTTTTATGCTATTATACCACGGGGGAAGAAAATGTCAAGGTACCAGAAGAAGATTCACCCTTTGACAACGGTTTGTTCAAACTCTTTTGTTAAGGTTGCAGTAATACCTAAATTTACCTGGGAGGGAAGGACATTGCAGTATTCCACTAACAAAAAATTGGCGTTTTTGATTCAGGTGTTTTATTTGGCAGTCTGGGCGGTACTGCTCTTTTTCGCTTGGAAAGCAGCGGGATTGATCTGGCCCTTTTTGGCGGCGCTGGTGCTGGTGGGCTGCATCCATCCTCTGGTGAAATTTCTTCACCGGAAAATCCGAGTCAACCAAAAGGTGCTGTCGGTGGGGTTTTTAGCCTTGCTGTATGGGGGAATCGGCTTTTTGCTGTTTTTCCTCTGTACCCGTCTGGTGTTTTGGCTGCAAGGGCTGTTTTACCAACTCCCCGGTTATTACCAATCCACCATCCAGCCCTTGTTAGGGGAATTTCAGTCCTGGGTTCAAAACTGGTTTTCCGGGCTGCCGGTGGAGATTACCTCCAATCTGGAAACCATTGGAGACAGCTTGACCAACGCCCTCACCGGCTTTATCAGCGACCTGTCTCAGCAGGGCATCTCTTTGGTCACCGGCTGGATCAACGGGATCCCGGAACTGCTGATCTCCATTGCCTTTGTGATTTTAATGTCCTTTTTTGTCAGCCTTCACTATGATACAGTAGTGGGCTTTTTGCGCCGCCAACTGCCCCAACGCTGGATTGAAAAATGGGGAAAGATCAAACAGATGGGAAAATCCACCTTGAAAGGGTATCTGAAAGCAGTGCTGATTTTAATGCTCTGTACCTTTGTGGAGTTGTGCATTGGCTTTTTCATCCTCCGGGTGGACAATCCGCTGGGAATAGCTGCCTTGATTGCCATCTTCGATGCGCTGCCTCTGCTGGGGACTGGGGGGATCATGATCCCCTGGATCATCATCGAATTGCTGAGTCAGAACTATTCCTTGGCCCTGGGGTTGGCCATTCTTTACGCCGTCGTTACTGTAATCCGCAATCTGATTGAGCCTAAGGTGGTGGGGGACCAGCTGGGACTGCATCCGGTGGTGTCTTTGCTGGCCATTTATTTGGGGTATCGGCTGCTGGGGGTGGTGGGAATGATTCTGTTTCCCATTTTGGCCCAGTTATTGATCCTCCTTCACAAAAACGGCATGATCCGCTTGTATCGGGAAAAACCAAGGGAAGAATCGTCGGTTTGCCCTTCTTAGAAACGCTTTTGCGCTGCTTTTTGGCAGCGCTTTTTGCTGTTGTTGACAATCTTCTCGGCCGGGGGTAGAATAATTCGGGATCAAAAGACAGCTTTTTAGCTGGGAAAGGAAGGAGTCCTTTTGAAACAGGACAAAGAATTTCTGGGCACCCAACCGGTGGGACGGCTGCTGCTACGGTTGGCCCTGCCTACTGTGGCGGCCCAGATCATCAATATGCTCTACAACATTGTGGACCGGATCTATATCGGTCACATCCCAAATATCGGTCCTGACGCCTTGACGGGGGTAGGGGTGTGCATGCCTTTGATTATGATCGTCAGCGCTTTTGCCGCCTTTGCCGCGTACGGCGGTGCCCCCCGATCTTCCATCTTTTTGGGACAGAGCAATCAGCGGGCAGCGGAAAAAACGCTGGGCAACTGCTTTGTGCTGCAAATTATCATTTCCGTTTTGCTGACGGTGGCGCTGCTGCTC
>DVGY01000064.1 GCA_018712465.1 Candidatus Egerieicola pullicola
CAGCTGTTGCTGTCATTTGGGTGTTGGCAATTCAATGTCAGCCGGGAGCGGACCAACTAGCAGTTCAAAATGCGGTATATGGGCTTAACACTGGAGATTATTCCAGTTTTACCGACGGTTATATCGCCATGCGGCACCATCAATTGAGTTTTACTTGGATATCTTATTTATTTTCTGTTGTATTCGGCAGTTACAACAGTGTTGCATTCCAGGTATTTAATGTGGTGGGATTGGTATTGTTCTACCGGGAGTTTTCAGAGGTTTGCATTTTGTCCGGCTTAAGCCGCAAGATTTCTTTGGCAACAGTATTTACCGGGATTTTGTTCTATCCTTTGACTATGTACTGTTCCTTTGTGTATGGGAATATTTGGGGGCTTGCACTTTCATTACTGGCTATTCGATTTGCGCTGCAGTTTTTACAGCAACACCGGTGCCGCTATGCAGTTTTAGCCGCACTTGCTATCCTAGCCGGTATCTGTTTTAAATTTAACTATATTATCTTTTTAATTGGAATTCTGCTTTACGCAGTGGTAGAAACCATTCGACAGAAAAAAGTCAAATTGCTTTTACTTCCTGTTTTACTCATTATCAGCATTTTGATTCAATCCATGTTGCCAGTGGCACTGGCACGGCAAGTAACCGGGGATCCGATGGACCGCGGTGCCAGTACTTGGGCTTGGGCGGCGATGGGACTGCAGCGGGAAGGTCCGTTCTGTCCTGGCTGGTACAACAATTATGATGTTTACTCTTATTGGGACAGTGAGGAAAATCCGCAGGTTCAATCTGAATTGGCAAAGCAGAATTTAGCAGATTCGATCGGCTTTTTTTCAAGTCATCCTGGTGAAGCACTTCGCTTTTTTACTGTGAAGACAGCATCTCAGTGGAATAATCCTACGTTTCAATGTTATTGGATTACTCAAAATCCTTCTGCCTCTTTCCAGCAAAGTTCATGGGTTTCATGGTTTACCAGTGAGAATGGAATGGCTTTGGGAACATCCTATTTGAATTTGCTTCAATTCGTTATTTTGGCTGGTTCTCTGTTGTACTGTGTATTGTATTGGAAAGATCCCAAGAAGTTGGCTTTTTTAATGTTAGCGATGATTTTTGTGGGTGGCTTTTTATTCCATATTGTTTGGGAAGCAAAAGCACAGTATACGCTAAGCTATTTTGTATTGCTAATCCCATATGCAATCGCCGGATATAGTAAAATGTCAGGCCAAATTATTTTGTTTTGCAAAAGAGCCCATCAAGGAAAGATACAGATCAAGGCAAAACAGTTTTGGAAATCCAAAATTCCGTTGATCGTTTTAACAGTAGCCATGATTGTTTTGTTGTCAGTGTGCTATTCCGGAGGAAGACTCTCTTACCTTTCCGGAGATACTGCAAACTATGCTCAGCAAACAGAGATTTCCCAATCTGATTGATTTGAAAGACAGAGAAAAAGTTTTTTGAATGAATGCAATTTCAAGTGTTTTTAATTTGAAAGGAAAATTTTCCTTGACAACCCCCTTCCTTTTCTGTATAATAGAAAGGCCGCATGGAACGGGCCGGTAAGCCAGGGTGCGCCCTGCGCCTGACTCCAGCGAGATTAGAAAAAGGCGGTGCCTTAGAAAGATGTATGCAATCATTGAAACCGGCGGAAAACAGTACCGGGTCAGCGAAGGGGACGAAATCTTCGTGGAAAAGCTGGGCCTGGAAGCAGAAGAAAAGGTGAGCTTCGATAAGGTCATTGCAGTCAGCGACGACAACGGCCTGAAAGTGGGAACTCCCTATGTGGAATCTGCTACTGTGGACGCTACCGTAGTCAAAAACGGCAAGGGTAAGAAAATCACCGTGTTTACCTACAAACCCAAGAAGAGCAGCGCTCGGAAAAAGGGTCATCGTCAGGCCTACACCAAGGTGAAGATCGACGCCATCCACGCGTAATGTATGATTTTCGCTGTGTTTTCCCATAAGGGAAACCGCATTACCGAAGTTTCGGTGAGCGGACATGCTGGCTATGCTCCCAAAGGGGAGGACATTGTTTGCGCCAGCGTTACCAGCGCCTTGCAGACCGTGGTCAACGGGATTACCGAGGTGCTGAAGATCCCGGCGGACGTTCAGGTGGAGGAAAATAAAATCACCTGTACTTTGCCGGATTCCTCGCAGGAAGGTGCAGCTCAGGCGTTGCTGCAAGCGCTCTACCTGCAGCTGAGCTTGCTGAAGGAAGATTATCCAAAAACCATAACTCTGAAAAATCTGGAGGTGTAGACCATGTTGCGTTTATCCATGCAGTTTTTTGCTCACAAAAAGGGCGTAGGTTCTACCAAGAACGGCCGTGATTCCGAATCTAAGCGGCTGGGCGCGAAGCGTGCCGACGGACAGTTTGTGCTGGCCGGCAACATCCTGGTTCGCCAGAGAGGCACCCACATTCACGCCGGTGAAAATGTCGGACGGGGCAGCGACGATACCCTGTTCGCCAAGATCGACGGAACCGTGAAGTTCGAGCGGATGGGCAAGGACAAGAAAAAGGTCAGCGTCTATCCCGCAGTGTAAGTGATGATAGCAACTAAGAAGCGTGCCCGGAAGAAGCTGCGGCACGCTTTTTTGTGCAGAAAGGAGCCGCCATGTTTGTCGATCAGGCAAAGATTTATGTAAAGGCGGGGGACGGAGGCAACGGCTGTGTCTCCTTCCACCGGGAAAAATATGTGGCCGCAGGCGGCCCCGATGGGGGAGACGGCGGCAAAGGGGGAGACGTGCTGTTCGTTGCGGACGACCACACCTCCACCCTGGTGGATTTTCGCTATAAGCGCAAGTATATCGCCGAAAACGGCGCTCCCGGCAGCGGCAACCGCTGTACCGGGAAAAGCGGCGCCGATTTGATCATTCCCGTTCCCCGGGGTACCTTGGTGCGGGAAGCGGAAACGGGACGGCTGTTGGCCGACGTGTCCGGTACGGAACCAGTGCTGGTGTTCCAGGGCGGTAAAGGGGGCGCTGGCAATCAGCATTTTGCCACTGCCACCCGGCAGATCCCTCGTTTTGCCAAGCCCGGCACCCCCGGGGAAGGGGGCTATATCACCCTGGAATTGAAGCTGCTGGCCGACGTGGGATTGGTGGGATTCCCCAATGTGGGCAAATCTACCTTTATCAGCGTGGTCAGTGCCGCCAAGCCCAAAATCGCCAACTACCACTTTACCACCCTCACCCCGGTGCTGGGCGTGGTGAAACAGGATTCCGGTTCCAGCTACGTTATGGCCGACATTCCCGGCCTCATTGAAGGGGCCAGCGACGGAGTGGGCCTGGGCCATGACTTCTTGCGCCATGTGGAACGGTGCCGGCTGATTCTCCATGTGGTGGATGTGTCCGGCAGCGAGGGCCGGGATCCTAAGGAGGACTTTTTGGCCATCAATCGGGAACTGGAACGGTTCAGTCCGGAACTGGCGCAGCGTCCTCAGATTGTGGCCGCCAACAAAGCGGATCTGGCCACCCCGGAACAGATCGAGGAATTCACCCGGTTTATTCAGGAACAGGGGTTAGAGTGCTATCCCATCAGCGCCGCTACCACCAAGGGAGCCAAGGATTTGGCAGACCTGCTGGCAGCCAAACTGGCTCAGCTGCCTCCCATCCGTTCCTTTGAAGCCCAGCCCATCACCCAGCAGGAGCGGCGCAGCCGTCAGCTCAGCCGGGAGTTCAAGATTACCGTGGAAAACAAGGTGTACCGGGTGGAAGCTCCCTTCCTGGAAAAACTGCTGGAAGGGGTCAACCTGGACGACTATTCTTCCCTTCAGTATTTCCAACGGGTGCTGCGGGAAAGCGGCGTCATCGACAAGTTGGAAGAGTTGGGCATTCAGGAAGGGGATACGGTGGAACTGGCCGGATTTGCCTTCGATTTTGTCCCCTAAGGAAAGGAGGGGAGAGGGATGGACTCCCCAAAGCTGTGTAATCCTCTGGTGCTGGCCTATCAGGGGGATGTGGTGTACGAACTTTTGGTGCGCCGCCGCCTGATTGAGACCACCCGATTGGGAGTCTCCGCCCTGCACCGGGAAACGGTAAAGCGGGTCTGCGCCCACTACCAGTCCCAGGCCATGGAGATTTTGGAGCCCATGCTCACCCAGGAAGAATTGGAGATCTATAAGCGGGGCCGCAACGCCTCCAGCCATGTGCCCCGGCACGCCGATGTGCTGGAATACCGCCGGGCCACCGGATTTGAAGCCCTGTTCGGTTACCTGTCCCTGTCCGGACAGGAACAGCGGCTGGAAGAGCTGTTTGAAGCCTTTTGGCAGCCGCCGCAATCCCCGGCAAAGTCCAAATAAAAAACGGACCCCCGTTTGGGAGTCCGCCCTGCCCGAATCAGTGGCCGCAGTTTTGGCTGGACTGATTGGTGGTTTTGTTGGTGGATTTGTTATTGGCTTTGTTCTGGGTGTTCTGCATGCTCTGAGTGTTTTGAGTTTCGGTGCAGTTCTGAGAGTTTTGAGTATTCTGGGCATTCTGCATGCTCCGGTTTTGGCTGGACTTGTTGTTTGCCATAAAATATCACCTCTTTCGGGGCTATTGTACCCCGAAGCAGGGAAGCTATACCTTTGATTCATTGGTTTTTCTGCGCGATTTTGGAAAGGAGTACCGTCTATGATTCAGTACGATGACATTCGCGTGAAATTAAATAACCGCCGCCCTGAGCTGGCGGAGTTGAAAGACGCCCTCCAGTTGGATCGGGCGGAAAAAGAAATTCAGGAGCTGGAGCACAAAGCGGCGGAACCCGGCTTTTGGGATAATATGGAAAAGGGCCAGGAGATTCTCCGGCGCACCACCCAGCTGCGGAACAAGGTGGATGGCTACCGCAAATTGGAAAGTTTGGCGGATGACATCGAAACCATGATCCAGCTGGCGGAGGAGGAGGAAGACCCTTCCATGGCGGATGAAGTCAAGGAAATGTACGAAACCTTCGAGCACGATCTGGAGGAACAAACCCTCTCTACCCTGCTCACCGGGGAGTATGACGACCACAACGCCATTTTGACCTTCCACGCCGGGGCCGGCGGCACCGAGGCTCAGGACTGGGTGGAGATGCTCTACCGGATGTACACCCACTGGGCGGAAAAGCACGGCTTTACCTACGACATCCTGGACTATCAGCCTGGGGACGATGCCGGTATCAAAAGCGCTTCCATTCAGATCAACGGCCTGAATGCCTATGGGTATCTCCGCAGTGAAAACGGAGTGCACCGGCTGGTGCGGGTCTCTCCCTTTGACGCCTCCGGACGGCGGCACACCTCCTTTGCTTCTTTGGAGGTCATGCCGGAAATCGACGACACCATCCAGGTGGACATCCGGGACGAGGACATCAAAATGGACGTATTCCGTTCCTCCGGCGCCGGCGGTCAGCACATCAACAAAACCTCTTCGGCGGTGCGTCTGACCCATATCCCCACCGGCATTGTGGTGTCCTGCCAGACGGAACGGAGCCAGTTCCAAAACCGGGACACCGCCATGAAGATGCTGAAATCCAAGCTGTTTGAAA
>DVGY01000065.1 GCA_018712465.1 Candidatus Egerieicola pullicola
TTCTTCGCTGGCGATGTACACCATATCGGTGTCGTCCTTTTCACCTACCACCATGCTCCGCAGTTTCAGCCGGTCGTTTAAGGCCATCATGCCGCCTTCAAATCCTACTAAGATGGAGAAGGGGCCGGTAATTAGCAGGCTGGCAAAGGTGTTGCGCAGGTAGGTGAGCTGTTCCCGCTGCTTTTGAGGCATCCGTTCAATGGTGCTCCAGAAAGGAGCGGCGATGACGCTGGCCACTTCTTCCATAGACAGCTTCTTTTCGTTGGCCAGATAGTCAATGATGTAGGTGATGACTTCGGTGTCGGTGAGCAGGTTACATTTATAACCGAACATTTCGATGTACCGGCGGTTGGCGTCGTAGGAAGAAATTTCACCGTTGTGGACGATGCTCAGCCCCAGCAGATCGAAGGGGTGGGCGCCGCCCCACCAGCCGGGAGTGTTGGTGGGATACCGGCCGTGGGCAGTCCAGCTGTAAGCGTCGTATTCTTCCAGCCGGTAGAACTCGCCTACGTCTTCCGGGAAGCCTACCGCTTTAAAGACTCCCATATTTTTGCCGGAGGAGAACACATAGGCGCCGTCCAACTGGGTGTTGATGCGGATGACGCACTGCTTGGTGAATTCTTCTTCCGAAAGCTGGCTCTGCATCAATTTAATGTGCAGGGGAGTGACGAAGTACCGCCAGATCAGCGGCTCATTGGTGATGGCTGCGACCTTCCGGGTCGGGATCTTGGACAGGTTGATGACGTCGAAGTGGCGCTCCAAAAATTTCTCACAGCGTTCTTTTGCGGTTTCATCGTCGTAAAACACATGGAACGCATAAGCGTCGGGGTACTGAGGATAGATCCCGTAACCGGCAAATCCGCCGCCTAAGCCGTTGGAACGATCATGCATGGTGGCGATGGATTTGATGATTTCCCGGCCGTTTACCTTTTTACCGGACTTGGAAAAAATACCGGAGATTGCGCAGCCGGAAGGGATGCGTACCTCCCCCTCTTTGTGGAGAATATTTTGGCTCATCATCTGGTTGGCCTCCTTTATCTCAGAAAACGAAACAAAAAAAGACGTTCACCGATTTCCGCCTCGCGGTCCGATTTTGGACAAACGAGAAGAAAATCCGTGAACGTCATTGTTCAATGTGACCTTAATTATAGACTATTTGCCCCAGCCTGTCAAGAGGGAATTTTTTTGTATTTTTATTTTTCCAAAGCGAAGGACCGGGTTTTCACCTAAAAAATTAAGCTGAAAGTTGATTTTACTTTGGGATTCCAGGTAATTTTTCCGGCTGGAACTTTTTTCAAAAAAGGACTTGACAAGTCCGAAGCAGGTGGGTATACTGTTGGTTGTAAACAGCAAGGGCGCTGTGGAGGGTGTTTCCTTTCCACAGCGTTTTTTGTTGGAATGAATCACATCCCGGGCTTTTCTTAATAAAATTATGTTTTCGGCTGGAATTTTGCAAAGCATCTAAAATAATACTTTACAAAATACAGCGAAAATGGTAAGATGAGGGAGAAGGCCCACCGTCGGTTCCAGCAATCGGAGCGGTACGGCATTGTGGTATGGAGGTAATCAAGCATGAGCAATGTAGCAGAAATTTTCGGCAGCATGGTGTTCAACGACCAGGTGATGCAGGAGCGTCTGCCCAAGAATACCTACAAAGCGCTGAAGAAAACCATTCAGGACGGCACGCCGCTGGACATTGATCTGGCCAATGTGGTAGCCCACGCCATGAAGGATTGGGCCATTGAAAAGGGATGCACCCACTTCACCCACTGGTTCCAGCCCATGACCGGCATCACCGCCGAAAAGCACGACAGCTTCATCAATCCGGTGGAAGGCGGACGGGTTCTGCTGAACTTCTCCGGCAAAGAATTGGTCCGGGGCGAACCTGACGCATCTTCCTTCCCCTCCGGCGGACTGCGGGCCACGTTTGAAGCCCGGGGCTACACCGCATGGGACCCCACTTCCTACGCTTTCATTAAGCAGAATACCCTCTGTATTCCCACTGCGTTCTGCTCCTATACCGGCGAAGCGCTGGACAAAAAGACTCCTTTGCTCCGTTCCATGGAAGCCATCAACAAGCAGGCCCTCCGGGTGCTGAAGCTGTTCGGCTCCGACGCCACTCGGGTGGTGTCCACCGTGGGTCCGGAACAGGAATACTTCCTGGTGGATGAAAAAGTTTACAAACAAAGAAAAGATTTGATCTACACCGGCCGCACCCTGTTTGGCGCTCCCGCTCCCAAGGGACAGGAACTGGAAGACCACTACTTCGGCGCCATCAAGGACCGGGTTGCGGAATACATGGCTGACTTGGATAACGAACTGTGGAAGCTTGGCATTCTGGCTAAGACCAAGCACAACGAAGTGGCTCCTGCTCAGCACGAGCTGGCTCCCATCTACAGCATCACCAACGTGGCCACCGACCACAACCAGCTCACCATGGAATTGATGCAGAAGGTGGCAAAGCGCCACGGTCTGGTCTGCTTGCTCCACGAGAAACCCTTCGAAGGCATCAATGGTTCCGGCAAGCACAACAACTGGTCCATTTCCACCAACACCGGCGTGAACCTGATCGATCCCGGTGAAACCCCGGCGGAAAACGCACAGTTCTTGCTGTTTTTGGTGGCCGTCATCAAGGCTGTGGACGAATACCAAGACCTGATGCGGATTTCCGTGGCCAGCGCCGGCAATGACCACCGTCTGGGCGCCAACGAAGCGCCTCCGGCTATCATCTCCATCTTCCTGGGCGACGAGCTCACCGAGATCCTCAACTGCATTGAGGAAGGCCGGGTATACCAGGGCCGCGACATGGGCGATATGGAACTGGGCGTGGATCTGCTGCCCAAGTTCCCCAAGGACAACACCGACCGGAACCGGACCTCTCCCTTTGCCTTCACCGGCAACAAGTTTGAATTCCGGATGCTGGGCAGCGCTGCTTCCATCAGTGGCGCCAACGTGGTGCTGAACACTGCTGTGGCCAAGGAACTGGATGAGTTTGCCACCGTTTTGGAAAATGCAGAGGACTTTACTGCTGCTCTGAACGATTTGATCCGCAAGACCATCAAGGAACACGACCGGATCATCTTTAACGGCAACGGCTATTCCGACGAATGGCAGGAAGAAGCAGCAAAGCGCGGCTTGCTGAACCTGCGCACCACTGTGGATGCAGAAAAGACCTTCTTCCAGCCCAAGAATGTGGAGCTGTTCACCAAGTACGGCGTTTACACCGAAAGCGAAATGAAATCTCACTACGAGATCAAGCTGGAAACCTATTCCAAGGTGCTGAACATCGAAGCTCTCACCATCCTGGATATGGCACGCAAGGACATTCTTCCTGCTGTGAACAAGTATATCAAGCAGCTCACCGACGCTCTGCTGAACAAAAAGCAGATCGGCGCTGCGGTGGGAACCGCCATGGAAGAAGATCTGATTATGAAGCTCAGCGCCATGTGCGACCGCTGCTATGCGGCTGCCGACAAGCTGGAAAAGGATTTGGACGGCGTTCCGACTTCCGACGTTTTGACCGAAGCGGAATACTACAAAGACACCATCCTGCCGGATATGGATGCTGTGCGTGCTCCGGCCGATGAGATGGAGCTGTACTGCGACGAGAGCGTATGGCCCTTCCCCACCTACGGCAAACTGCTGTTTAGCGTGTAAGTTTTCTTTCTCCTGAAATCAATCAAAAAGCGAGGCTTTTCCCAATGTGGAGAAGCCCCGTTTTTTTGTGTCTGAAATAAAAAACCCGCTGGGAAGAACCCCCGGCGGGCAATCTTTAGGATGAAAGGTTATTTTGTAATGGCACCGTACATCTCCGGCCGCCGGTCCCGGAACACGCCCCAGCTCATCCGCAGCTCTTGGTCCTCTTGGGGATGGATTTCCGCCAACAGGATTTCTTCCTGATCCCGGCTGCCCTGAGACACAATTTTGCCGGTGGCGTCGGTGAGGAAGGAGGAACCATAGAAGGTCAGGGAGGAGGACTGGTGGTTGTTGTCTTCCGAGGGGGTCACCGTTTCGGTGCCGACTCGGTTAGCGGCAATCACCGGCACCAGATTGGCGGCGCTGTGCCCCTGCATACAACGCTGCCAATGAGGCATGCTGTCGGTTTCCAAAATGGGTTCGGAACCGATGGCGGTGGGGTAGAGCAGCACCTGGGCTCCCATGAGCGCCATGCACCGGGCTGCTTCCGGGAACCACTGATCCCAGCAAATGCCCACACCGATCCGGCCCACTGCGGTATCCCACACTTGGAATCCGGTGTTGCCGGGGGTGAAATAGAACTTTTCTTGGTAGAAGTGGTCGTCGGGGATGTGGGTTTTCCGGTAAATTCCCAGGATGCTGCCGTCGGCATCAATCACGGCCACGGTGTTGTAAAGGCTCAGCCCATCCTTTTCATAGAAGCTTACCGGCAGTACCACGCCCAGCTCTTTGGCCAAGGGGCGCAGCGCCTGTACGGCCGGATTTTCTTCCAAGGAAGTGGCATAGGAATACAGGTCGTAGTTTTTTTCCTGACAGAAATACCAATGCTCAAACAGCTCCGGCAGCAGGATCAGCTTGGCCCCCTTTTGGGCAGCCTGCCGTACCATGGCCAGGGCGGTGGATAAGTTTTCTTCCGGAGAACGGTTGCAGCGCATTTGAATGGCGGCAGCCAGATAAGAATTCATAGCGATCCCATCCTTTCGACGGTGTTTTTCTTATTGTAACATATCTTCCGGCAAAGGGCAAATGGAATGGAAATGGATGGGAGAAAGTTGGTTGTAGGTGTTACAATGATGTGAGACAGATAAGCAAAAAAAGATAGCGAATAGAGGCTACCTGTGTTAAGGTTAAGTTGCTCAGACCAACCGAAAGACAGGGACACTCTATTCGCTATGAATACAATAACACAAACCATGCGCTTTAGGCAAGCAGTAATTACTTATTCTGAAAAATATGGCGTCACCAAAGCCGCTATCCGCTATCAAGTAAACCGGCAGTACATCTACCGTTGGAAAAAACGTTATGACGGTTCCCTCGCCCATACACACCCAGGCATAATGGGAAAGCAGAATGCAGTCATTGCAAAGACCATCAAGAATTTTACGCTTCTCACCGCATCTATTCTTTTCAAGATTTCAAAACGCAACTTACCGTACGGAAAGAGTGTATAA
>DVGY01000066.1 GCA_018712465.1 Candidatus Egerieicola pullicola
GTCTATATCTAAACCTAGTTTCCTAGAAAGCGCCTTTATCACTTCAGAAGGCGCTTTCAAATGACTTATTGCATGAACAAGTAAACATATATTAAAAATATTTAAGCGAGGTAATTTAGGATGAAAAAAGCATACAAAATCGAAGTTGACTGCGCAAATTGTGCGAACAAGATGGAAGAAGCTGCCCAAAAGACACCCGGCGTCAAAGATGCTACTGTCAATTTTATGACGCTCAAGATGAATGTGGAATTTGAGGAAGGCCAAGATCCTAAAACGGTGATGCAGCAGGTGCGTAAGAACTGCAAAAAGGTAGAAGATGACTGCGAAATCTATCTATAAAAAGTTCCTCCACGGAAGAGATAATCAGCAAATGGGTTAAAGAGAAAAACCGAAATTAAATACCAGCTGGAATATAACCGATTACAGAAACAGGATTTTTCCTACCTGCCCATCAAGTCGGTGAAAGCGTCCAGCGCCAAAGAATTTATGATCCGGTTAAGCAATGTGTATTCTTACAGCACCATCGGCGGAATCAAAGCCGTGTTATCCGCCGCTTTTGATTTGGCCGTGGAGGAGAGCGCCTTGACCAAAAATCCGTTTCAGTTTAAGCTTTCCAGCGTGATTAAAAACAACGGCAAAAAAAGAGTCCCCTTGACGGAGGAACAAATAGCCGCTTGGATGACCTTTCTGCAAACAGACCCCATCGGAAAACGATATTATGATGTAAACGTTGTTTTGTTGGAAACCGGGATGCGGATTTCCGAACTGTGCGGCCTCACCATCCAGGATGTTGACTTGGTAAAAAATGAAGTATCCATCAACCATCAGCTGTTGTACGATAGCACGAAAGGAAAGCTTTACATCACCAAACCTAAATCCAAAGCAGGAGAACGTGTGATTCCGCTGACGGTCAAAGCCAAGAAGGCATTTGAACGCATTTTGCAAAACCGTTTGAAACTCAAAACGGAATCCATCGTGGACGGCTATTCCAATTTTATCTTTCTCCAGGAAAACGGGAAACCGAGAAAAGGAGATCTGTACGAACGGGCGTTTAAAAAATTGGTGGCGAGATACAATCAGACCCATCCGGAGAATCCGCTCCCGGAAATCCGGCCCCACGTTCTAAGGCATACTTTTTGCACCCAAAAGGTCGAGGCTGGGATGAATCCCAAAGCGCTGCAATATCTGATGGGACATTCCAGCATCAATATGACCCTCAATTTGTATGCTCACACCAATCGGAATTTTGCCCAGGAAGAGCTGAAACGGGTGGAAGGGCTTTGATGATGCCGGCGTCCGACTGGATTTTACTACACCATTTACTACACCATTTTTGGAAAAGTTATGCCAAAATATGCCCCAATTTGCCGAATTTGGAAATTTGTCCCAGATTTTTAAAGCAAGTAATAATTGCTTTATAATCGAATGATAATTTTTAAATATAGGCAATGACAAACAAAAATGCACAAAAGAAAACGTCCTACAAACCAAATTCACCATCTGATCTGTAAGACGTATTTCTGGTGCGGCGGATGGGACTTGAACCCACACGTCAATGACACACGCACCTCAAACGTGCCTGTCTGCCTGTTCCAGCACCGCCGCAAGTACCTGACTATTATAGCAATTCCAGCGGCAGTTGTCAATCCCCTTTTTGCGAATTTTTGCTGATTTGGCAGCCGGGGTAATACCAAGCCAGGATTTCTTCCCAGCGGTTCCCCTCTTTTGCCATGGCATTGGCTCCGTAAATGCTCATTCCTACTCCATGGCCGTACCCGTAAACGGTGGCGGTGAGGCTGCCGTCCAACTCTTCCTGTAGGGTAAAACACCCGCTTTTCAGCCCCAGTCGCTGCCGGGCCTGTTCCCCGGTAAGGGTTTCTTCTCCCCAGGTTAGGGAAAGCACATAGCCGTTATCTGCCTGAGCGGTGACGACCGGTAAATCCTGTCCCCATTGTTCCAGCGTTTCCCGGGAAATGGTTTGGGTAGAGCAGTAATCCGAGGAGGTAGTGTCCCAGGGACTGTCCACTCCCGTCAGATAGGGCAGATCTCCGCCCCATACCCATTGACTGGAACAGGTGGCCCCGCTGCTGCAAGCAAAGTAACTGGTTAGTGCCGGTTTCCCTTGGTAGGTCAACACGAAACCTTCCGTGTCCCGGGCGGCAGCTTGGGCTTGTTCCAATGCGGTGGGATAGGCCTCTCCCAGCTTGGCAGAGGCGGTTTGGGCAGTCCAGTATCCCTGGCAAACCGCCGGATCGTCGGACAGCGTCCCGTTGTTTTTCACTGCCAGGGTTCGTACGGCTACCGCCAAGGCTCGGAAACAGTCGGGGTGATAGGAAGGGGGAAGTTCTGCCAGCAGTACTCCTACCACGTATTCTTCCAAGGGCAGGGTAATGGTTTGTCCGGTTTGGGAAAGGGTGAGGGTCACGGTGGTATCTCCTTGAGGTTGGGACGCTTTTCCCAACACCCCCAACAACAAGCATATTGCCAGGCAGCTTCCCGCCACTGCTCCAAAAAAGAATAATTTTGTTTTTTTCATCCGATAGTCCCCCTTTGTTTGCAGGAATCATTTCCCGGAAATGCAGAAAACTTGACGTATCTCCCAACCTGTGGTAAAATAAAAGGCATTGGATGCAAGAATTAGCAGGAATTGATGCAGAAAGGGAGATGGTTTTGTGAAGACGGAGCTGGATGCTTTGCACATCAAGGAAAGTTCCATTCACACCCTCTGTGAGGAATATCGAAAGAACAATCAAATCGATCCGAAAATGTATGAAACCTATTCGGTGAAACGGGGCCTGCGCAATGCAGACGGCACTGGTGTACTGGCGGGTCTGACCAATATCTGTAACGTTCACGGCTATGTGATTAACGAAGGGGAGCGGGAACCGGTGGAAGGCCGGTTGAGCTACCGGGGTATTGACGTGGAGGACATTGTGGCAGGCTGCGTGGCGGAAAACCGGTTTGGCTTTGAGGAAACGGTTTACCTGCTGTTGTTTGGTCAGCTGCCCACCCGGGAAGAATTGGATCGGTTTATGGTGCTGATGGGAAAATTCCGGGACATCCCGCCCACTTTCTTCGAGGATATGATCCTGAAAGCTCCCTCCAGCAACATTATGAATAAGCTGGCCCGGAGTGTGCTGGCGCTGTATTCCTTTGACGATTTGGCGGAGGACCTCACCATGGAAAGTGAAATGGTGAAGGCGTTAAAACTCATTGCCCGGTTGCCCAATATTATGGTAAAGGCTTATCAGGTGAAGATCAGTCACTTTGAGCACCAGTCCATGATCCTGCATCCTACTGTGCCGGAACAGTCTACCGCTGAAAGCATTCTCAGCCTCCTTCGCCCGGACCGGCAGTTTACCGATGAGGAAGCGAAATTGCTGGACATCTGCATGATCCTTCATGCGGAACACGGCGGCGGCAACAACTCCACCTTTACC
>DVGY01000067.1 GCA_018712465.1 Candidatus Egerieicola pullicola
TTGGGATCAAACAGCACCTTTCCCAGTTCCTTGGTGGAATTGGGGTTGAATTCGTGGCCGGCATAGTCAAACAGCTTCGCTTTTAATTCCTCTGCCTGGGCGGACAGTTCCTTACCATAGGCTTCCAGAGCTTTGGCGTCCACCCCGAACCCGTCCTGCTCCATCTGAGCCAGCACCCGGCAGAGAGGCAGCTCAATTTGGGTGAGCAAAAACTCCATCTGCTGCTCCTTCACCAGTTTCTCCAATGCAGGGCAGAGATGGGGCAGAATAGCCATCTCCCGGCCCTGTTCCGGTCCCACAAATTCCAATTGGGGCAGGTACTTTACCGCCAGTTGGCCGATTTCGTACCCCTTGGAGGAGACGCTGAGCAGATAAGCTGCCAGTTCCCCGTCCCAAACGGTGTCCAAATCTTTTCCCAGACTTCGGGCCAGCTTATAGCTGGGTTTGGCCTTGAAGGTGCGCTTGGGTTTGTTGCTGTCCAGCACCAAGGCTTCAAACGCCTGAGAGGCAGTGAGGGCAAAGGGGTAAACCGTTTCCTTTCCCATTACCAACAGGCCGGAATCGGTGAGCAGATAGTCCACAGTGTCCAATCCGGCCAGATCCTGTTTTGCCGCTTCCAAGGATTCCGGCGCTGCCAAGGTATATTCAATGCGGTTAGTCTGTTCGGCAGGAGCAGCTGTGTACTCTCCCTGCTCTAAGCCGAATTTAGGCAGCATGGAAAACAGTTCCAGGCCAGTAAGCAGTCGGTACAACTCCTCCCGGTTTTCCGGCTTCTGGGCATAGGCGGAAAGGTCCTGTTCCACCGGAGCGGTGAGGCAGATAGTGCCCAGTTCCCGGCTGAGATAGGCATTTTCCTTGCCTTCGGTGAGCAGCTTTTTCACCCGGGTGGTGAGTTTAGCTTCTTCCAAATGAGCGTACAGTTCATCCAGGCTGCCAAACTGCTGAATCAGGCTGACGGCAGTCTTTTCCCCGATGCCCTTCACCCCGGGGATGTTGTCGCTGGTGTCCCCCATCAGGGCTTTGATTTCAATCATCTGCTTGGGGGCTACCCCGTAATCTTCCCGGATTTTTTCCGGGGTATAGGCAATCTGTTCCTTGGTTTTCACCAGGCAGACGGTGGTGGTGTCGCTGACCAACTGGAAGCTGTCCCGGTCCCCGGTGGCGATGACGCAGCGTTCCCCCTGTTCCCCTGCCAGACGAGACAAGGTACCCAGCAGATCGTCCGCTTCGTAGCCGTCCAGTTCCAGAATGGGGTAACCCAAAGCGGAGAGGATGTCTTTCAGAGGCTGCATCTGGGAAAATAGCTCTTGGGGCATTCCCTTTCGGTTGGCCTTGTACTGGTCATACTGCTTGTGCCGGAAGGTGGGAGCGTGCCGGTCAAAGGTAAAGACAATTTGGTCCGGCTCCCAATCCTTTTTCAGTTTCAGCAGAATATTCAAAAAACCGAAGATGGCGTTGGTGGGCTGTCCGGATTGGGTGGACAAAGCCCGGACCCCAAAAAAGGCCCGGTTGATAATGCTATTGCCGTCAATGGCCAGAAGTTTCATAGTAAAAATCCTTTCTCCGCCCCGGTTGACGAACCTGACGGGAATGGGTATAATCAGTAAGTCGTAAATTTTCGTGCCTAGAAAAGGCCTTGTTGGATTGCGCCGGCAGGCACAAAACGTCATGGTTGTGCCATGACGCTTCTCATCCAAACTGGGTTTTCCCCGCAAAGTGGGAACCGTAAACATTGCTTTTCACAATTATTATATCACACCCCCAGCCCTCTACGCAAGGAAAAGGGGGGCCCCCGGCGCTGTCCGGGATGAAACCCTATCACCACCGCCCCCGCACAAAAGAGAGGGCTTGGAAGGAGAACGTTTATGAACCAACTGTCCCTATTTGGCTACACCATTCCCCGCACCGCTATGCTGGCCCCTATGGCGGGCATTGCCGACCGCGCCTACCGGCAGCTTTGTAAGGAATATGGCGCCGTGCTGGTGGTGGGAGAAATGGCGTCGGTAAAGGGGCTTTGCTACTCCGACCGGAAAACCGCCGAACTGCTCACCTGCACCCAAGAAGAATTTCCCATGGGGGTACAGCTATTCGGAGACGACCCCGCCTTCTTTGCCAAGGCGGCCAAAATCGCCGCCCAGTACCACCCCGCCTTCATCGACATCAATATGGGCTGCCCGGTGCACAAAGTGGTGTCTACCGGTGCAGGGAGCCGGCTGATGACCACACCCGAAAAAGCCGCCCAGATTGTCCGGGCCTGCGTGGAGGCAGTGGACATCCCCATTACCGTGAAGATGCGCAAAGGTTACAATGCCGAGGACGCCAACGCCCCTCAGTTGGCCAAGCTCTGCCAAGAAGAGGGAGCCTCTGCCATCACCATCCACGGCCGCACCAAAGCCCAGCTGTACCAGCCGGGGGCGGATTGGGATATTATCAAGCAGGTGAAACAAGCCGTGTCCATCCCGGTCATCGGCAACGGGGACGTGATGAGCGCCCAGGATGCAGCTCAGATGTACTGCCAAACCGGCTGCGATTTGGTGGCGGTAGCCCGGGGCAGTTACGGACGTCCCTGGATCTTTTCGGAAATCACCCAGTATCTGCAAACCGGCACCCTTCCCCCGGAACCTTCCCCAGAAGAAAAGATGGAGGTCATGCTGCGCCATCTCTCCTTGATCTGCACCTACAAAGGAGAACGGGCCGGAATGCGGGAAGGCCGGAAGATCGCCGGGTTTTACGTCAAGGGACTGGCCCAAGCCAGCCGGTTCCGGGGACTGTGCGGCAGCCTGTCCACCTTGGAGGACGCAAAAACCCTGGCCAACGAAGTGCTCCAAGCCCAAAAAGAGGAACATTGGGAGGAGTAAGGGCATAGGATGTACTGTCCTTACCAAACAATCCCCAGGGCCGCAGCCACGGCCCATCAAATAGAAAAGGCCCCTTGCTGGAAGAAAAACCGGCAAGGGGTTTCGTCCTATTTACATGAAATCATCGCCTGTTCTCAACCCACAGGCAGAAATTTTCCCGGAGCTTGCAACGTAAAATTACGGCTATGCTTTCCGGAGCCAACACGGAAAATCAGCCCGGGTTCCATCAACCTGCCGTCCAAGGATTTCCCGCAGCGGGATCGGTGGGATCCCAGCCCCGATTGGGGCTGTCCGGAGAAATCGTCTGAGCGGCGGGCTTGCCCAAAGGATCCCCCATGGAGGGACGGCTGGTCAGGGTCACTTTGGTGCCGGAAGGGCAGTTTTGGTAGATCCACAAGCTATCCGCCACCGCCAGCCGGATGCAGCCGTGAGACGCAGTGGAGCCCAGTTTGTTGTACTCCTCATATTGGAGGCTGTCCTCGCTTTGACGCAGATAGGGCACCGAGTGGAACAGAATGTGCCCGGTGATCCGAGTAGCGTACTGACCGTACACATCCCCCACCAAGTACCGCCAACGGTACTGATCGGAGGTGTTGTAGGTGCCGGAGGGAGTGTCATCCCCGCAGGAGCACACCATGCTTTTCACCGGAATGCAGTATTCCCCGGTGCTGTCAGCTTGATAGACGGTGACGGTATTGGTGGATTTGTTCACCACCAGATAATAGGGTTTGCCGTTGGAGTACACCCCGGTGGAGATTCGGTTGTTCACCGTCACTGCCACCTGAGCGCTCACCGCTGGGTTGGAGGTGCTGGTGACGGTAACAGTACAGCTTCCTGCCTTCACTCCGGTGATTCGCCCCAAGCCGTCCACTGTGGCGATGGAGGGGTCGGAAGAAGTCCAAATCTCTCCTTTGTCCGCTGCATCGTCAGGGGTCATGGTGACAATGGGCATCTGGCTTTTCCCCAGATCCAGGTTCACTTCATAGGTGGTCAAGGTAATCCCAGTCACCTGCACCGGTTCGGCAGGCTGGGTGATTTGAGACACCTCCGACACCGCCGAACTTTCCATCTGGGAACTGGCCTGGGACGCCGGCTCCACCTGGCTGTTGGCGGAGGATGCCGCAGAAGAACTCTCCTGCCTAGAGGAAAAGGAACTGTCTTGCCCAGAGGAAGAGCCTTCCCCTTCTCCGCTGGAAGCGCAAGCTGCCAGGCAGCACACCAACAGCAGCACTGCCAACACCCCAGACAGCGCTCCTAAAAACTGTCTTTTTGTGGTTAATTTCATGGATGTACCTCCCAGAATGGTCCAAAAATTCTTTCTTCTCAACAGAATACCATCTTCTGCAGGAAATAGCAACCCTTTTCCCAATTAGTGTGCCGATTTCGGAGACATTCATTCCGAGGCTATCCCCTTTCCTTTGGGACAGACTAAGAAAAACGGAAAAGAGGGAGAACATGAACCCATGTCTCATTGTCATTGATTACCAACAGGATTTTGTGGCAGGACCTCAGGGCTTTCCTGCCGCCAAGATGTTGGAACCCATACTGGTAGACAAAATCCGGCGCTATCGAGCTGTCGGGGGAACGGTGCTATTTACCCTGGACACCGGAGGCAGTTCCTGGCCGGTTCCTCCCAAAGCCTTAGGGCAAACGCTGTATGGTAACGTAGAGCAGGAAAAGCGGCGGGAAGATCTTTGCTTTGTGAAAGACACTTTTGGATCGGCGGCGCTGTTTGACCATCTGCGCCAGACCAGCTACTCTTCCATGGAACTGGCAGGGGTGGTGAGCCATCTCTGCGTGCTGGCCAACGGAGTGTTGGCCCGGACCGCCTGTCCTGAAACAGAAATTTGGATAGATCCCGCTGCCATTGCTTCTCCCCGGCGGGAATTGGAACAGGCTGCCTTGGAGATGATGCAGGAAATGCACATCCGAATGGGAGGAGCGTTGCAGTAACCGCACCGCTTTCAGGCAAATAGACATTGCCAATCAGCAGGTTCTTTGGCTTGTTCTCCAAACCAACAGCGCCCCCAGCACCGCTGCCCCCGCCTGAGACACCGGTACTGCCAACCAAAGCCCGGTGAGCCCCATGGCACCTGGCAGAACCAACAGCAGTGCCAACAGCAGAATCGGTTCCCCGTAAATCACCAGATAGGCCCAGAGATTTTTCCCAGTAGCATAGAAATAGGCAGTGGACACCCGGGACACTGCGGCACAGAGAAATCCCGCCAAAAAGAAAGGCAGTGCCTGAGCTACCATGCTAGCTGTAGCAACTGAGGTGCCGAACAGAGCCACCGATTCCCCTCGCAGCAGAAACACCCCCACCATACACACCGCCGCCACTATCAGTGCAAACAGGTAGGCTAGGTTCCGGTATCGTCCGGTGACCCGGCGGTTTCCTTCTCCATAGGACAGACTCAGCAAAGGCTGGGTGCCGTCGCTGACTCCCTGGAGCAGCAGGATCACCACCGAGGTAATGTAACTGATGGTGGCGTAGCAAGCCACCGCTTCTTCCCCACCGGTGAGGGCGGCAAACCGATTCATCAAAATCAAGGTGAGATTGGGAGAAAAGGTGAGCCCAAAGGGGGACAATCCCACCCGGAGGATCTGCCCCAGCACGGTTTTCCCTTGACGGAGAAAGGTGAACCGAGGCTTTTTCTTGTGCCGGATAAAGTACCCCAGGCAGGCCAAAAAAGTTACTGCCTGCCCTAAATCGGTAGCCACCGCAGCCCCCATCATTCCCCAGGGAAGCACCCACACCAACAGCCAATCCAACAGGATATTGGTCAAAAAGCCTGCTACCATAGCTGCCATAGCAAAGACGGAACCGTTCATGTTCCGGATCAGGGGCACCAACCCGGTGCCCAGCACCTGGAAAAGAGCCCCAAAGCTGATGTATAACAGATACTCCTTCCCCAAATCAAAGATGGTTCCCTGAGCCCCGAACAATCCCAGCACGGTGGGGGACAGGGTAAGAAACAGCACCGTCAGCAAAATTCCTGCCACACCCAAAGCCAAAATCATCATACCGAAATACCGTCGAGCTTGCAGAGGTTCCTTGCGGCCCAAGGAAATGGAGTAGCACACTGCACCTCCCATACCAATGCCGGTGCCCACTGCCTGCAGGAAAGCGGTGAGGGGGTAGGCCATATTCACTGCCGCCAGGGCGCTGTCTCCCATGGCGTGGCCCAAAAAGAAGCCGTCTACAATGGCATATACCCCGGATAGGGCAAAGGCCAGCATGGCGGGCAGCACCGCTTTCAAAAAAGCGTTACCTTCCTTCATCTTCACACGCCTCCCGAAAATACTGGTTGTACCGGGCGGAAGCGGCCAAAAATTCCTGGGAAGCCTCCTCCCCCATCCGCTGCCAAACCTGATTTTCTGTCTGGATCAGCTGCCGGGCAATTTCCCCGGCGTAAGCCAAACCTTGCCGGGTGAGGGTCACCCGCCTGGCTCGACGGTCCGTTTCATCCGGAGTGGAAATCACCCAGTTTTGCATATGCCAATGTTTCAGCAGGCTGTTTACCGTCTGTTTGGGCAGAGCCCAGCGGTCACAGATGTCTTTTTGGCGGCACCCTTGGGGCTGCTCCACCAAACTCAGCGCCACCAGCAATTCCGTCATGCTCAATCCGTGGGCTTTAGCCCATTGAGCATATAACAGGTTCGTCTCCTGCCAAAGGCCGGTAAACTCCCAGAAATGACTCATCAAAGCACCTCATTTCGTCCGATTTCGGACTGATTATAGCAGAGGAACTTGGAAAGTGTCAAGTTGCAAAATAGGAGGAACATCGCAAAAAAGTGACAGAAAGTGGAAACTGTCTAACAAACCTTCCATTTTCTTTCCATCTATTTTTCTGCAAAAAAAGAAGCACCGCCTCTTTCGAGACGATGCTCCGCACTGACAGCCTAAGCCATCAGATTTTGTTTTGTTGGAATGTCAACGAACTCAGTCGTTGCGGCCATGCCATTTCCAATCCATGACTTCGGGCAGATCCTGACCCTTGTCGGCGATATAATTGGTGTGCTCCACCAAAGTATCCCGCATCTTCTGGATCAGGTAAGCGCCACGGTTGCCCAGCTGGGGCAGCTGCTGTACAGCGTCGATGACCAGGTGGAACCGGTCGATCTCGTTCTGAACCCGCATGTCGAAGGGAGTGGTGATGGTGCCTTCTTCCTGATAGCCGTGAACGTGTACGTTCTGGTTGTGCCGACGGTACATCAGTTCGTGGATCAGACGGGGATAGCCGTGGAAGGCAAAGATGATGGGCTTGTCCTTGGTGAACAAGGAATCGTAATCCGCATCGGTCATGCCGTGGGGATGCTTGTCGTGAGATTCCATCTTCATCAGGTCAACCACGTTGATAAACCGAATCTTCAGTTCCGGCAGGTTGTCCCACAGAATGGTGACAGCAGCCAGAGTTTCCAGAGTCGGGGTGTCGCCGCAGCAAGCCATCACCAGGTCAGGTTCGCAGCCCTGATCGTTGGAGGCCCACTCCCAGATGCCGATGCCCTGGGTGCAGTGCTTTACAGCCTGATCCATGGTCAGCCACTGGGGACGAGGATGCTTAGAAGTGACCAGCACGTTGACGTAGTTGCGGCTACGTGCGCAGTGGTCGTAGCAAGACAGCAAGCAGTTGGTATCCGGAGGCAGATACATCCGTACCACGTCTGCCTTCTTGTTGGCCACGTGATCCAGGAAACCGGGATCCTGGTGAGTGAAGCCGTTGTGGTCCTGTTGCCATACGTTGGAGGACAGGATATAGTTCAGAGAAGAAATCTTCTGTCTCCAGGGCAGTTCGCTGGTGACCTTCAGCCACTTTGCGTGCTGGCTGAACATGGAGTCAACCACGCGGATGAAGGCTTCGTAGCTTGCGAAGAAGCCGTGACGGCCGGTGAGCAGGTAACCTTCCAGCCAGCCTTCGCAGAGGTGTTCGCTGAGCATGCCGTCCATAACGCGGCCATCGTGGGACAAGAACTCGTCGTTGTCCTTCAGCTCGGCGTTCCAGTCGCGGTTGGTTTCTTCAAACACCGCGCCCAGACGGTTGGACATGGTTTCGTCAGGCCCAAAGATACGGTAGTTCCGTTCTTCCTTGTTGAGCTTGAAGATATCCCGGACAAATTTGCCCAGTTCGATCATGTCCTGTGCTTCGACGCTGCCCGGATAGGGAACGTCAACAGCGTAGTTGCGGAAGTCGGGCATCCGCAGATCCTTCAGCAGCAGGCCGCCGTTGGCATGGGGGTTCGCACCCATACGGCGATTGCCCTTGGGAGCCAGAGCCTTCAGTTCGGGGATCAGCTTGCCGTTTTCGTCAAACAGCTCTTCGGGCTTGTAGCTGAGCATCCACTCTTTGAGCTGTTCCAGGTGTTCCGGCTTGGACATATCCATGGGAACCTGGTGAGCACGGAAGGTGCCTTCGATCTGCTTGCCGTCCACCACTTTGGGGCCAGTCCAGCCCTTGGGGGTGCGCAGTACGATCATGGGCCAAATCGGGCGTTCGGTTACGCCGTCTTCCCGAGCAGCCTTCTGGTTGGCTTTGATCTTTTCTACACAAACGTCCAGGGTTTCAGCCATGCGCTTGTGCATATCCATGATGTCTTCGCCTTCCTGGTATTCCACAAAGTGGGGTTCCCAGCCGCAGCCTTCGAAGAACTTCTGGCATTCTTCTTTGGGGATACGAGAGAAGACAGTGGGGTTAGAGATCTTGTAGCCGTTCAGGTGCAGGATAGGCAGAACGGCACCGTCGGTGACGGGGTTGAGGAACTTATTGGAGTGCCAAGCAGTGGCCAGCGGGCCGGTTTCGGCTTCGCCGTCGCCTACGACACAGGCAACAACCAGTTCCGGATTATCAAACACAGCGCCGAATGCGTGAGCCATGGAGTAACCCAGCTCGCCGCCTTCGTTGATGGAACCGGGAGTTTCCGGGGCCACGTGGCTGGAAATTCCACCGGGGAAGGAGAACTGCTTGAACAGTTTCTTCATGCCTTCCACATCTTCGCTGACGTTGGGGTACACTTCGCTGTAGGTGCCTTCCATGTAGGTGTTGGCAACCATGAAGTTTCCTCCGTGACCAGGGCCGGAGATATAGATCATATCCAGATCATACTTGTTGATGATACGGTTCAGATGACAGTAAATGAAGTTCTGTCCAGGAACCGTGCCCCAGTGACCAACGATTTTTTTCTTCACGTGATCCATGGTCAGAGGTTCACGCAGAAGCGGGTTGTCCAGCAGATACAGTTGGCCGGCAGCCAGATAGTTGGCGGCACGCCAGTATGCATCCATCTTGTTGAGCAATTCAGGGGTAGGATCCCAATTGCTGCAAACCTTGTTTTCCAACATCCAAATCCTCCTTTGATTCGATACGGCCGTAACAGCAATTCCATGCAGAAACGCCCCACCGTAATTACACCTTTATCATACTAATTTTTTGGCTTATTGTCAATGTGTAAAAACGAAATTTTTCGTGGTTTTTGCGCCAAGGCCGTTTATAAACGTTGTATGCTATAATTATTTCTGATTTGCAAAGGCGCTAAATGCTTTATACGCCATATACACGTCCACTTTGGCGGTGACTTCAAAGGGAGAGTGCATACTAAGCACCGGCACCCCCAAGTCCACCACGTCGACACCCAGGTTAGCAATCATCATAGCCACGGTTCCACCGCCGCCCTGATCTACTTTTCCAAGTTCACCTGTCTGCCAGCCAACCTTGTTTTCGTCCAGGATTTTCCGGATTTTTCCAATGAATTCCGCACTGGCGTCGTTGCTGCCGCCCTTGCCCCGAGAACCGGTGTACTTGGTCAGGCAGACGCCGTAGTTGAGATAGCAGGTGTTGTTCTTTTCAAAGGCATCGGCAAAGGTGGGGTCAAAGGCGCCGTTGACGTCGCTGGACAGGCACTGGCTGTTCATCAGCACCCGCCGTCCGTCGATGCCGTAGGGTTTGGCCAAATCCGCAGCGAAGTACCGCAACATATCGCTGTTCAAGCCGGTATTGCCTTCGCTGCCGATCTCCTCTTTGTCCGCCAACACAGTAATCAACGTGGTTTCCGGGTCCTTGCAGTCCAACGCCGCCATCAAGGCCGGGTAAGCGCAGACCCGGTCGTCCTGGCCGTAGCCCCCGATCATGCTCCGGTCAAAGCCCAGATCCCGCATATCGTAGGCGGGAACGGCTTCCAGTTCGGCAGAGAGGAAGTCCTCCTCGATGATGCCGTACTTTTCGTGAAGCAGATTCAGGATATTCAGCTTTACCCGTTCCGGCACCTTGGAATCCTCCAAAGAGATGGAGCCGCAGAGCAGGTTTAGTTCTTCCCCTTGGATGCCCTTGGCCAGGGTGCGCTGCATCTGATCCCCTGCCAGGTGGATCAACAGGTCAGTGACGCAAAATACCGGATCCCCAGGTTCGTCGCCGATGCGCACCTGCACCATTTCCCCGTTTTTCTTCACGATTACCCCGTGAAGAGACATGGGGACAGTGGCCCACTGGTACTTCTTAATGCCGCCATAGTAGTGGGTTTTCATCAAAGCCAGTTGGCCCTGTTCATACAAGGGATTGGGTTTCAAGTCCAACCGGGGAGAATCGATGTGAGCGGCGTTGATGTGGGCCCCTTGGGCCAGGCTCTTTTTACCGATGGTGGCAATGAGCAGTGCCTTGCCCCGGTTGTTCCAATACACCCGGTCACCGGGAGCGTAGGTAGTTTCCGGGTCAAAGGGCACAAAGCCCTCTGCTTCAAGCAGTTCCACAGCCCGGCTCACCACTTCCCGTTCGGTTTTGGCGGCGTTTAAAAAGTCCTTGTACCCTTCGCAGAAGTCAAACGCCTGTTCCAGTTCCTCTTTGGTCATGGTTTCGGTGAGGTTTTTGCGCTGGTAGCACAATGCTTCCTGCAACTCCTCACCTTTCGTCTTTGGTTCACTCATGTCTGTTACCTCCTTGATAAATTGTGTTGTTCTATTGGAAATATACAATGAGTAGCAAATCATTTTGGTATCAGGAAACCCTTCCAAGAAAAAAGACTTTCTTCCCGGTTTAGTACAGCCGCTGATACACTCGATAGGTCCCCAGTACCGACTCCACATACTGATTGGTGTCGGGATAGGGAATCACATCCAAGGTCTCCCCATCCCCGGAATATTGAGGGTCCTCCAGCCATTGGTTGGTGATTCCCCTGCCTGCGTGATAAGCCGACAGAGCCACCTGGGTATGGCCGAATTCCTCCAGCAGATAACTTAAAAAGAATGTGCCGTAGTAGATGGCCACCTCCGGTTCATAGAGTTGATCCACAGTATAGCTTTCCCCATCGGGAAGCTTGCTGCTGATCCAGTCGAAGGTGTCCTCGGTGATCTGCATCAACCCCATGGCAGGCACCGAAGAGGTAGCGGATGGGTCAAAGCTGCTTTCGCACTTCATCACCGAATAGATCAGATTTTCGTCCACCGAAAACTCCTGGGCATATTTGCTTACCAACTCATGGTAGGGCTTGGGGAACAGTACCTGATAACATAGAGCCAGCCCTCCAACCACAATGGCCGCCAGCAGCACCAGCACCGCCACCGACGCCCCCAACACCCGTGCCAGACGGTTTGGTTTCCCTTTAGCCATGGCGGTTTCCTTTCCCCATTTCGGTGAGCTGAGGGTGCTTTAGTTTCATAGCCAGCGCCAGCACCTGTTCTTCCAGCTGCTCCGGAGTGCCGTCGTTGACCAACAGATAATCGCTGTGCTGTTCCAAAAATTCCCGGCTGAGCTGGGCTTCCATTCGAGCCTTGGCCTGCTCTTTGGTCAAGCCGTCCCGGGCCATGATCCGTTTGCGGCGAATCTCATCTTTGGCCACCACGGTGATCACCGCATCGCACTGGGCATCCGCCCCGCTTTCAAAGAGAGTGGGGGCATCCAACAGGATAATCCGATGCCCTGCCGCCGCCAGCCGGTCCATCTGCTGCCGGGCTTCCTGTAAAATCGGCGGGAACATAATTTGGTCCAGCAGCTGGGTGGCTTCTTTGGAGGCAAAGGCCCGGTCCGCCAGTCGCTGCCGGTTTAATACCCCGTTTTCCAAAATATCCTTGCCGAACTGCTTGGCCAATCGGTCCAGCAGAGTGGGCGACTGCACCACTTCTCGAGCGACCACGTCACAGTCCACCACCCCGATGCCCTGCTTGCGCAACAGGTCCGCTACGGTGGATTTCCCGGCTCCGGTCTGTCCGGTGAGGCCGTAAACATGGGTTTTGTTCTTCAAATCCACCACGTCAAAGCCGCAGGCCCGCAGCAGGCGGTTGTACACCGCCATCCCCACTTCATCCGGGAAGGGGGCCCGGGCATACACCGTCTTAATGTCCTTGCGCTCATCCATCTGCCGCAAGGCGTCAAACAACCGGCTGGCCTGGGACTGCTGGTCGGAAAAGCTGCCGTAGGTGAACACCGGCAGGTCAAACAAGCTCTTTTCCCGGTCAAACACCAGCACCGCGGTGCCTTCCTGAGCGTGGGTGCGGACGTAATCGCAAAACTGGGTGATGCTCCCATCCACCATCACTACATGGGCGGAGGGGGCGTAGTGCTTATACTTCATCCCGGGGCTGGCCACCTTCTGATTTCCTTCCAGCTTGGTGAACACCCCGTCGTCCACCTGAACCTGCTCCACCACCTTCAGCAGATCTCCCACCGTTACCCGGCCGGGGCGGAGAATCCGGGCGGAGTTTTCCCCCACCGCAATGACGGTGGATTCCAGTCCCACCTGACAGCTTCCCCCGTCCAAAATACAGGGCAGCTTGCCCTTTAGGTCGTGGTACACATGGCTGGCCCGAGTGGGGCTGGGTTTGCCGGAGGTGTTGGCACTGGGCGCGGCTAAGGGCACCCCCGCCTCCTCAATGAGCTTCCGAGCCACCGGGTGGCTGGGCAGCCGCACCGCCACAGTATCCAGCCCGGCGGTGACGGCGTCGCTGATTTCGGGGCGGCGGGGCAGCACCATAGTCAGCGGTCCCGGCCAGAAGGCGTCCATCAGCTTTTCCACCGTAGGGGTGATCTCCCTTACGATCCGGCCCAGCTCCTCCTTATGAGCAATGTGGACGATCAAGGGATTGTCCATTGGACGGCCCTTGGCGGCAAAGATTTTGGCCACTGCCTGTTCATCCAAGGCGTTGGCGGCCAGGCCATACACCGTTTCAGTGGGCATCCCCACCAATTCCCCCCGGCGAAGCAGCTTCGCCGCTTGGACGATGTGCTCCGGTGTAGGTTCCCATACCTGGGTTTCATATTGCATCAGCGTTCTCCCCTTCATGGGTTAAAATAGTTTCTATGATTTGTCACTGCAAGCCTCAGCAAACAACATCCTTTTAAAGCGGACGCTGCGCTGCCAGCAGTTTGGCCTGATAATCGGCGATCAGCGGATCAATCAGTTCATCCAGCTCCCCATCCAAAATGGCATCCAGCCGGTAGAGGGTCAGGCCAATGCGGTGGTCGGTGCATCGGCCCTGGGGAAAATTGTAAGTGCGGATCCGCTCGGACCGGTCCCCGGTACCCACCTGGGCCTTCCGATTATCGGCAATTTCCCGGTTCTGTTTTTCCAGCTCCCGCTGGTACAGCCGGCTGCGCAGCACCTTCATAGCTTTGTCCTTATTTTTATACTGGCTGCGTTCATCCTGGCACTCCACCACCAAGCCGGTGGGCAGGTGGGTAATGCGGATGGCGCTTTCGGTTTTGTTGATGTGCTGTCCACCGGCCCCAGAGGAACGAAAGGTATCAATCTGCAAATCCTTGGGATCGATTTCAACCTCCACCTCATCCGCCTGGGGCAGCACCGCTACGGTAACGGTGCTAGTGTGGATCCGGCCCCCGGTTTCGGTTTCCGGCACCCGCTGCACCCGGTGCACCCCGCTTTCAAACTTTAGCCGGGAGTAAATGTCCTCTCCCTCCAACGACAGAGCGGCTTCCTTCACGCCCCCCAGTTCGGTGGCGTTTTGACTCATCAACTCCGCCTTCCAGTTCCGCTTGGCGGCATACATGGTGTACATTCGCAAAAGGCTGTGGGCAAACAGGGCGGCTTCTTCTCCACCGGCCCCGGCTCGGATCTCCAAAATCACGTTTTTGCCGTCCAAGGGATCCTTTGGCAGCAGAAGAAGCTGGAGCTTTTGCGCCAGGGTTTCACTCTGCTCCTCCCAAGCGGCCAGTTCTTCTTTGGCCAATGCCGCCAGTTCCGAATCCAAATCCGGTTCTTCCAACAGCTGCCGGGTTTCCTGCAGGGAGTGCCGGGCAGTTTGGTAAGCTTGATAGGTGTCCATCAACGGGGAGAGGGATTTCCACTCCCGGTTAACCTGAGTATATCTTGCCCCATCCGCCAGCACAGCGGGGTCTGCCAGCAGCCGGGTCAGCTCCTGATACCGCTTGACCACCATCTGCATTTGTTCAAACAAGTTGTTCGCTCCTCACTTCACCCGCACGCCGTTGACACAGCGGATGTTCTTTTCAATTTTATTCCGGGGGGACATAATCTCATGCCCGCAGCCGTTGCAGCGCAGCTTAAAATCCATCCCCACCCGCAGCAGAGTGAACTCCTTGCTGCCGCAGGGATGGGGCTTTTTCATAGTGACGACATCCCCAACTTTTAAGTCCATGGGAAAGGCTCCTTTCGGGGGAAAATAATGAATTTTGAAAAATGAAGAATGAAGAATTCCGGTTGATTCTCCCGTTGATCGAATCTTCCATTGGAACATGGAAAACAAAACCAGAAGCTGTCAGCGCAGCTGACTGATGAGAGGGAATCTCTAACCATCCAAAAAGAGGGGGCAGTTGTCAAACCATTTCCATTCCGGCTCCGGCATCCATCAACCGGGCTGCATGGTTGCCCTGCCAAGGACTCTTGGAAAGGACTCCATATTGATTGCGGGGACTCTGTCCCCTGCACCCCTGCAAACCTTTCAGAAAGGCGAAACAAACCTTCGGTGTGTTTCTGATCCAAACTTCAAGTTATTCTTTCTTCAGCTTAGCAAAGGCCGCCATAATCTTTTTGGTGCCCACCTTATCAAAGGCGATCTCCAGCAAGGTATCTCCCCCCATGGCGGTGGCATTGAGCACCGTGCCGCTGCCGAAAATCTTATGCCGCACTCGGTCGCCAATGCCGTAACTCTCGCTGCTCTTTTCCCCTTTGGGCGCAACCCCTGCCAACACCGTAGTTCCTTGCGATGTACCTGCAGCAGTCCGCCGCCGCACCGGGGCAGGGCGGGAAGTTCCCATACTGTATTCGTTTCTGGGGTGCAGCTCCACCCGTTCCACATCCTCCGCCGGCAGTTCTGCCAAAAACCGGCTGGATAGATTATGCTGGGTCATACCAAACAGCATCCGCTGTCCGGCACAGGTAATGCACAGCTTCCGCTTGGCTCGAGTAATAGCCACATAGGCTAGACGCCGCTCTTCCTCCAGCTCCTCCTCGCTCATCAAAGCGCTGTTGGAGGGGAAAATGCTCTCCTCCATGCCGATTAGGTAGACGGCAGTAAATTCCAGCCCCTTGGCGGCGTGTACCGTCATCAGGGTGATTTTATCCTCTTCTTGGTTCAATCGGTCCAGGTCGGTGTACAAGCTGACCTCTTCCAAAAAGCCGGACAGATCCCCTTCTTCTCCCTGTTCCTCCTGATAGTTTACCAGGTTGGATTTCAATTCCTCAATATTTTCCAGCCGGACCTGACCTTCCACTCCGTCCCCTTCCAGGGCGGTGCGGTAGCCGGTGCGCTCCATCACTTCGTCCAGCAGTTCTTCCAAAGGAAGCCGAGCCGCCAGATCGGTGAGGTCCTCCATCAGCTGGGCAAACTTCAGCAGCGGTCCCGCCTTTTTGCTCAGCAGGGCATACTGGTCAGCATTGCGGATCACTTCCATCATGGTGGCGCCGGTTTGCCGGGCTAGCTGCTCCACTGTGGCGACGGTGGTGTTGCCAATACCACGTTTGGGTTCATTGATAATCCGCCGCAGCCGCACTTCGTCCGCCGGGTTATCCATCACATGGAAGTAAGCCAGTACGTCCCGGATTTCTTTCCGGTCAAAGAACTTGGTACCCCCTACGATCTGGTAAGCGATCCCTGCCTGCACCAGCCGTTTTTCGATCTGCCCCGACTGAGCGTTCATCCGATAGAGGATAGCCTGCTCTTTTAAGGGGATGCCTTGGGCACAATTTTGGTTGATCTGGTCCAGTACCACAGCAGTTTCTTCATAGTCGTCCCGGCAGCGGTAAAATTTCACCTTTTCCCCTTCCCCTTGATCGCTCCACAGCCGCTTGCCTTTCCGGCCCAGATTGTTTTGGATCAGGCCGTTAGCGGCATCCAGAATGTGCTGGGTAGAGCGATAGTTCTGTTCCAGCCGCACCACCTTGGCGCCCTGGAAGGTCTTTTCAAAGGAGAGAATATTTTCAATGGTAGCGCCCCGGAACTTATAAATGCTCTGGTCGTCGTCCCCCACCACGCAGAGGTTGCCGTACTTTTGGCTCAACAGCCGCACCAGCTCAAACTGCATCTGGTTGGTGTCCTGGTATTCGTCCACCAGGATGTACTT
>DVGY01000068.1 GCA_018712465.1 Candidatus Egerieicola pullicola
GCATTGCCTCCACCATGGCCCTCATCAATGGGCTGGGAGGCAAAATGGAATATCTGCCCCAGGAGGACTGCATCCGCATCCTGGGCAAAGGCTTTTTAGACGGCGGAGTGGTTCCATGTGAGAACGACCACCGCATTGCCATGAGCGGCGGCGTGGCCGCTCTCCTCTGCCGAAACCCAGTGACTTTACTGGGAGCAGAGTGCGTAGCCAAATCCTATCCCACCTTTTGGGAAGACTATCAACGTTTAGGAGGAACGATCCATGTCCAGTCTATGGAATAACCGGTTATCCATCTCCCTGTTTGGAGAAAGCCATTCTGCCGCCATTGGGGTGGTACTGGATGGACTACCGGCAGGAGTGCCCATTGATTTTGAGCAAGTACAGCAGATGATGCTCCGCCGCCAAGCCAAAAGTGACGGCACCACCACCAGCCGGGTGGAACCGGATGTGCCGGAAGTGCTTTCCGGCTACTACAACGGCGTTACCACCGGCACCCCGCTGGGCATGGTGATCCGCAACACCAACACCCGCAGCGGGGACTACAACAACCTGAAAGATTTAATGCGTCCCGGCCATGCGGATTACACCGGTCATGTACGGTACCAGGGCGCCAACGACATCCGAGGCGGCGGACACTTTTCCGGCCGCTTAACCGCTCCATTGGTGGCGGCAGGGGCGGTCTGCGGCCAAATTTTGGAGGAGAAAGGCGTGGTCTGCGGCGCCCACTTGGTAAAAGTGAAGGACATAGTCTGCCACGGACTGGACCCGGTCAACGTCACCAAAGAGGAGCTGAAAGAATTGCGCACCCTCCCCTTCCCGGTGCGGGAAGAAGCCTTCCGCATCCAGATCATCGACACCATTCAGTCCGCTCGGATGAAGATGGACTCGGTGGGTGGCGTGGTGGAATGCGCCGCCGTGGGAATGCCGGTGGGCGTGGGCGACCCCATGTTCGGCTGTTTGGAAAGCCGGCTGTCCTCCCTGCTCTTTGGAATTCCCGGGGTGAAAGGGGTAGAGTTCGGCAATGGCTTTGGCTGCACCGATCTCATGGGCAGCCAGAACAACGACCCCATGTACTATGACGGGGATGTGGTGAAAACCAAAACCAACCGTCATGGTGGCATCCTAGGGGGGATTTCTTCCGGAATGCCCATTCTGTTCCGGGTGGCCTTTAAGCCCACCTCCTCCATCTCCTTGGAACAGGACACGGTAAACATCACCACCCATCAGAACGACAAGCTGGTCATCCACGGCCGCCACGACCCCTGCATCGCCGTCCGGGCGGTGCCGGTGGTGGAAGCTGCCGCCAACATTGTGCTGCTGGACAGTATGCTGTAAAAAACTGAATTTCCGCCGAAAGGCAAAAGTACCCCCCGTTTCCGAACAACAGGAAGCGGGGGATTTTTTCAGCAACCGGAATGACCTTCCGTGTGGGAAGGATTGCAGTGCCTCGCCGCATTGGGTCAATCAGGTTATGGTTTTATAAAAATCTCCCGCCCCATGATTTCGGCGGGAGGAAAGGTCAACCGGCTTGTTCTTCGGTAGGCGCCGGCTTGAAGGTTTTGACTCCGAAGATAAAATAAAAGATGTGAAACAGCCAGACACAGCCCAAAACAATCTGCCCCACCACAATCTGATTCATTACAAAAAAGCCGATGGTCATTAGAACGGTGACAGTGACCATAATGCGGATTTTGGTTTTCCAGGTCATGCCCTGGCCTTTGACGAAGGTAGCTAGATTGTTTTGATACAGTTTGGTGCTGAGAAACCAGTTATGAAGCTTTTGGGAGCTTTTGGCAAAGCACACCGCGGCCAACAGCAAAAAGGGAAAGGCGGGGAGCAGGGGTAGCACCGCCCCCACGGCGCCCAATGCCAGGCCAATGCAGCCCAAGGTAATGTAAATGATCTTCTTCAGTTTCATGGGTGTTCCTCCAATCGTTTCTTTTCCTTGTTGGTTTCCATCACATGGCGAATGGCGGCAATGGGGTGATGAAAGAGCATCCGGGGGCCGGAAAAGCGCATCACCTGACGGATCTTTTCCCTCATTTCGGGTTTGTAACAATGCACCTTACAGTTGGAGCAGAAAGTTTTGGTTTCCATGAAAGGGCAGCGATCGCTGCGCTGTCTGGCATAAGCATCCAAAGCGGCACAATCCGGGCAAAGGCCCTGCTTGGTATGGTGCTGCTTTTTGCAGTACAGGGCGATCATCTGACTGACCATAGCTTTTTCCCGTTCCCGTTTGGTTTGTACGTCCTTGGCCATTCAGCTCATCCTCCCCTGCTCCACTGAATAAACGGTATCGGCAATTCCCATGGTGGACCGGCGGTGGGACACCAGCACCACCGTTTTATCCTCCCGTTCCTCCTTCAGAGAGCGAAGGATTACCCCTTCATTTAAGCTGTCCAGGTTGCTGGTAGGTTCATCCAACAGCAAAAAGGGAGCATCGTGGAGAAAGGCCCGGGCTAATCCCAGCCGCTGCCGTTCCCCGCCGGACAGGGTGTCCCCTAATTCTCCCACCGGGGTATCGTAGCCTTGGGGAAGAGTGAGGATAAAGTCGTGGACCGAAGCCTTTTTGCAGGCGGCTTCCAGCTCCTCCTGGGTAGCGTCCAGTTTGGCAATGAGCAGGTTGTTGCGGATGCTGTCGTGGAAAAGCTGGGTTTCCTGGGTGACGAAACTCTCCAGCTCCCGGAGATTTTTGGTGTTGATCTGCTCCACAGAGCGGCCGGAGAGAGAAACGGTTCCTTCTC
>DVGY01000004.1 GCA_018712465.1 Candidatus Egerieicola pullicola
ATTCTGGACCCGGTGTTTATCTTTGGTTTGGGCATGGATGTGAAGGGGGCTGCGCTGGCTACCATCCTTTCGCAAGCCATGTCCTGTGCCTGGGTGCTGATCTTTTTGATGAGCAAGCATTCCCGGCTGCGGATCCGGCTGAAGGATCTGCGGTTGACCCCTGTTATCTTTCTCCCTTGCCTGGCGTTGGGATTGTCCAACTTTGTGATGCAGGCCAGCGAAAGTGTGATTTCGGTCTGCTTCAATGCCTCTCTGCTGCAATATGGGGGAGACACGGCGGTGGGAGCCATGACCATCCTCACCAGCGTCATGCAGTTTGCCATGCTTCCCCTTCAGGGATTGGGACAGGGAGCTCAGCCCATTATCAGCTTTAACTACGGCGCCCGGAACCCCCGGCGGGTGAAGTCCGCCTTCCGGCTGCTGTTGATTTCCAGCCTCTGTTATTCCTGTGTGCTGTGGCTGTTGGTGATGCTGTTCCCTCAACTGTTTGCCGCTATGTTTACCTCGGAACCGGAGCTGCTGGAATTTACCCAGTCCGCCCTGCGAATCTATATGGCCTGTTTGCTGTTGTTCGGTATCCAGATGGCCTGCCAGATGACCTTCATCTCCCTGGGCAATGCCAAGGCCTCCATTCTGGTGGCAGTCATGCGGAAGTTTGTGTTGTTGATCCCCTTGATCTACCTGCTCCCTGCACTGATGCCTAACAGCCAAACCACGGCGGTGTATTTGGCAGAACCGGTGGCGGACTTTCTGGCTATCGTCTTTACCTCTATTTTGTTCTATTTCCAGTTTAAAAAGGCCATGAAGCGGATTTCCTCTCCATTGGACATTACGTAATACAAAACGGGCGCGCTGCTTTTGTGCAGTACGCCCTTTCTCTTTGTTATGATTTGGTTTTGCGGTATTCCCGCCGGTTCATGAGTGTGGAGCACCCCAAAAAGATACAGATGCCCGCCAATACCTCCAAGGGATACCATATTACAGCCGTTTCCGGGATCAGCATGGCCAGCAAGGTCAGCGCCCCCGCTGGAGGAAGGTAAAGCCGGAATGCTTTCAGCAGTCCCAGCATAATCATCCCTGCCACTCCGGCGGATAAGGTAAGCCATAAGCCTAATTCCATGGTGAGGAAATACCGGCTGACAGCCCCGGCCAAAGCACAGCAGAAAATCAGTCCGGCGGTGCGGATGGGGGTCTGCCGGGCTTGGTTGCCAGGACGGGAGAATTCGGTGAAGGCTACCAAAATCGGCGGCGCCACTGCAAAGGGGGCATTTAGGTTGACCGCGGCCAGGATGCAAACCACTCCAATGCCGCATCGTGCCAGTAGCCGTAGCCAATCTGCTTGATTCGGCCGGGGCAGAGGAGTGAAGGACTGTTTTTCCTTGAGGCTTCCTTTTTCCAACACCAGTCGCAGCAACACCAATAGTCCGGTGAGAGCCATGGCGGAGAGGGGATAGATCACGCTTTGGGTCCCCAGCATCACCGGCAGCACCCCAGCGGAGATCAAAGGAGCGAATCCGGTGCCGGAGTAGGCAAGCACCAGTTGGCAAAGCAAGAATGCGGCGCAAAGTTTTCCCCACTGTGGCCCCGGCATCCAAAGGGAGATGGCAAGTCCGGCCCAGGCGCAGAAGGTGATGAGGAAAAACAGTCTGGGTTTGCTCACCACCCAGCTCTGCTTGGGAGCCAAAAACAGTCCTACGGCAATGGCGGTGACCTCCGGAAAGAGGATTTCCCGCTCTCCGGAAAGTTCCGCCGCCAGCACCATCAAGATCACCACGCCCAAGGTGACAAGATTGCACCATAACTGCCTGTGGGCCATAGTAACACCTCCTTTCGGTAAAGTAATCCTAATCCAAATCAAAGAACTTTTTTGTGAAACACAGGGAGTGTTCCCTACTTTCTGTCAATTCCGTCGTTTGACTTTCATTCTACACATTTGGAACCAGAAGTCAATCTCTATGGAAAAGATTTGAAAAAAGGCAGTGAATCGGATAATATTTGGGCTGCTTTCCTTTTTCACTGAATGCGGTACGGAAATGCTTACACCGCAATCGTATTATGGTATGGATGAAGCCAATCGTTGCGGGTTTCGCATGGATATGCTATACTGATATTATTCCAAAAAGGAGGCGGCAGATATGGAACTTCGCACATTACGGTACTTTTTAGCGGCGGCAGAAGAAGAAAACATTACCCGAGCGGCAGATATTCTTCATGTCACACAGCCCACCTTAAGCCGCCAAATTATGGATTTAGAAAAAGAACTGGGCGCCACATTGATGCTTCGTGGAAAAAACGGTCTGACGCTCACCGACGACGGTATTTTTTTCCGGCAGCGGGCAGAAGAAATTGTGGAGCTGGCGGACCGTTTGGAGCAAGCATTTGTAGAACGGAATGCAGACATCAGCGGGCTCATCACCATCGGAGCTTCCGAAGCTGTGGGAAGCTGGTTGTTTGCCAAGCTCATCAAACAATTTTCCGATCAATATCCTTTGGTACAGTTTCATCTTTACAATGAAATGGCGGATAATATCAAAGACCGGTTGGACAAAGGTTTGGTGGATGTGGGGCTTTTATTGGAGCCGGTAGATACTGTGAAATATGATTTCGTCCGCCTG
>DVGY01000069.1 GCA_018712465.1 Candidatus Egerieicola pullicola
TCAGCAAGGGCGGCAGGGTATCGAACTGTCCTCGGGCACAGGCCAGGGTGAAGATATTTTCATCCTGGAGCACCCGGTCAAAGAGATAATCAGGAAAACTGCCGGATTGCTCGTGGGCGAACAAAGCGGAACAGAACCGGCTGTACTGCTCCAAAGCGGCGGAAAAGTCCGGGTTGGGCTTTTGGGTTTGGGCCATCATCGAAAGCAGGGCTGCTACCGGAGGCAGGCTGCGGATTTGAGTGTATAGGGTCATGCCCTCCAACCGGAGAGTTAACTGCGTCATGGATTCCATCGCGATCGCATCCTTAGTCGAAATTTATTGTCTCCTTATTGTACCTGATTTTGATGGGAAATGCAATTTTGAATTTTACTGATTTTGCAACAGTTTGGCGAAAGAAACCGGGCAGATTGGCAAAAAAGAGAGCCGCCCTGTCCCATTAGGAAACTAGGCGGCCCAAAGGAGAAAGATATTCCAGGTGTCTAATCTAATTCTGTCTCGTCGGGGCGATACTCCAGCAGATCCCCCGGGGTACAGTTTAAAATCCGGCAGAGCTTATCCAAAGTAGAAAACCGTATGGCTTTGCCGTGGTTGTTTTTCAGGATGGAGAGATTGGCCGGGGTGATTCCCAAGCGCTTGGCCAATTCCCCGGAGGAGATTTTCCGCTTGGCCATCATCACATCCAAATTGACGATAATCATTCTTTCCCCTCCTTAAATGGTCAAATCGTTTTCCAGTTTGTATTCCACCGCCCGGCGGTACAGCTCACTGAGTACCCGCACCCCGGCGCCCAGCAGCAGAAAAGCTACCGCTCCCAGCAGGGAAAGGAAAAAGGTGAACACCACCTGCATCCCGGCCCCAAAAAACAAGGCCACGCAGATGCCCAAAAAGCAAAATCCAATTCCCCACAAACACCAGGCGCAGCGATGGAGGGGTTCTACATTTTCCATGGCAAAGCAGTTTCCTTGCTTCAACCGCCGGAAAATGCCGATCAACTGCCACAGCAGCAGACAGCAGCAAATCCCGCAAAGCCAAGCCAGCCCTACAATGGCCAGCACCGGCAGGACCACCGGGTTTGGCTGCCCAAACAGCTCGTGCATTTCCAGTCCCACCCACACTGCGGTAGCTAACAGGACTAAAATCCCCAAGGGCAGCAGAATCCACAGCAGATGATACACCGCTGAAGCCAAACTGTTCTTTCCAATGATTTTCATATCCCATCATCTCCTGACTATCATTGTCCTCAGTATAGCACCAAATTCCATGGAAGTCAATAAATTTATATCGAAAAACAGATAGTTTCTTTCAAGTAAACAGAAACTCCCCCGCCTCGAAAGACAGGGGAGTCGTTCTCGGGAACATCAGCCGCGCTGATGTTTCATTTACTTGGTGATGCGCTTGGTGTCCCAGATGTTGTCGGAATATTCCATCACAGCCCGGTCGCTGCTGAACAAGCCGGCCTTGGCGATATTCACCAGGCTCATATTGGTGAACTTGGTCTTATCTTTAAAGACTTCGCCTACCTTCTTCTGGGCTTCCACATAGCTGCGGAAGTCGGCCAGGATCATGTAAGCGTCGGCCACGCCGTAGTTGTTGGTCAGCAGGCTCTTGTAGATGTCGTCGAACCGGCTGCCCAGTTCGCCGTTGATCAGCATATCCAACACAGCCTTCAGTTCGGGATCGTTGTTGTAGTACTGGGTAGGATCGTAGCCCTGACGCCACAGATCGTCCACCTCGTTGCTCTTCAGGCCGAACAGGAAGATGTTATCGTCGCCTACCTGTTCGTGGATTTCCACATTGGCGCCGTCCAAAGTGCCCAGGGTCACTGCACCGTTAATCATCAGCTTCATGTTGCCGGTACCGGAAGCTTCCTTACCCGCAATAGAGATCTGCTCGGAAATATCGGCAGCAGGGATGATGATCTCTGCCAGGCTCACCCGGTAATCTTCAATAAAGACCACCTTCAGCTTTTCCTGGAGATCGGGATCGTTGTTAATCAGGTTGGCCACGGAGCAGATCAACCGGATAATCTGTTTTGCCATCAGGTAGCCAGCGCTGGCCTTAGCAGCAAAGATAAAGGTCCGGGGAGTGACATCCATGGTGGGGTTGGCCTTCAGCTGACGGTACATATACAGGATGTTCAGCACATTCAGCAGCTGGCGCTTGTACTCGTGGAGCCGCTTGACCTGTACGTCGAACAGGCTGTTGGGATCCACCTTGACGCCGTTGTGCTCGGCGATATAGGCGCACAGACGCTTCTTGTTGGCCAGCTTCACCCGGCGCAGTTCTGCCAGAACCGTCTTGTTGTCGTAGAAGTCCATGAACTTTTCCAGGTTGTTGGCGTCGTCCAGGAAGCTGTCCCCGATATACTTCTTCAGCAACTCGGTCAAGCCCGGGTTGGACTGGCACAGCCAGCGGCGGTAAGCAATGCCGTTGGTGACGTTGGTGAACTTATCGGGAGTAATATGATAGTAATCGTGGAAGATGGAGTTGATGAGGATTTCGCTGTGGAGCTTAGAAACGCCGTTGACCTTGTGAACACAGGCCAAGCAGAGGTTTGCCATCCGCACTTCTCCATTGGCAATGATAGCCATATAATTGATCTTGGCTTCGTCGTTGCCGTAAACCTGGTGGAGCTGGATCAGCAGCCGGCGGTTGATTTCGCAGACCAACTGATAGATTCGGGGCAGCTGTTCTTTGAACAGGTATTCCGGCCAGCGTTCCAGCGCTTCGCTCATAACGGTGTGGTTGGTGTAGGCCAGCACTTTGCCGGTGATTTCCCAAGCCTTATCCCAGTCATAACCGAAGTCGTCCAGCAGAATCCGCATCAGTTCCGGCACACAGAGAGCCGGGTGGGTGTCGTTGATGTGCACGGCCACATGCTCTGCCAGTTCATCCATATTGTCATAGTAGCGATTGTACCGGGCAATGATGCTCTGCAGAGAAGCGCTGACCATCAGATACTGCTGCTTTAAGCGCAGAGTCTTGCCTTCCAGATGGTCGTCAGCCGGGTAGAGCACCTTGGAGATGGCTTCCGCCATGGTGTTTTCTTCCAAAGCACGGACGTAATCGCCCCGAGAGAACGCCGCCATGTCAATGCTTCTGGGGCTGGTGGCGCTCCACAAGGTCAGTTTGTTGACTGCATTGGTGTTGTAGCCGGAAATCAGCATATCGTAGGGAACGGCAATGACGTCGCTGGTATCGGAGTAGCTCACCTTCATCTTGCCGTTTTCGTCGGTGTACTCATGCACATTGCCGCCGAAATGCACGGTGTAGGTTTCGTCCTTCCGGGGAATCAGCCACACGTCCCCCAGATTGAGCCAGTCGTCGGGGTATTCCATCTGCCAGCCGTCCACGATCTTCTGCTTGAAGATACCGAACTCGTACCGGATGGAAAAGCCGGTGCAGGGGATGGACAGGGTGGTGGCGGAGTCCATGTAGCAGCTGGCCAGACGGCCCAAGCCGCCGTTGCCCAAACCTGCGTCGGGTTCCATGGCGTACAGATCCTTCAGATCCACCTTAACTTCCTTCAGGGCATCCCGGAATACATCCTCCAGGCCCAGGTTGAACAGGTTGTTGTGCAGGCTGGTACCCACCAGAAACTCCATGGAAATGTAGTAGACCTGCTTTGCTTTTTTGCCTTCGTACTGGTCGCAGAAGGTCTGGCGCTTTTTGGCCAGCATATCCCGCACCACCAGGCAGGTTGCCTTGAACACCTGGGTGTTGGTGGCTTCCTTCAGATAGCAGCCGAAATGGCGCTGACACTTATCGTCCAGAAGCGTAAAAATTTGCTCTTTGCTGATACTCACTTGTTTCCCTCCATAGTTTTGAATACTGTCATACCCCGGCGCAGAAAGGCATACTGCCGGGGGAAAATGGATTTGTCCAGCGGCAATGCCGCTTGTGAGGTTTAACCTTTCCTTATGATACCAAATCGAGGCCTAGAATTCAAGCAGCAACTGTGGTCTTTTGAAAAAGTTGTAACCATCAACAGAATAAGCCCTCAAATCTTGTGGATTTTATCTTAGATTTTGGCATTTTGCTATCCAATATCTGGAAACGGAGGAGAGGAATGATTGTATTTGATGTTTTTTGACTGCTTTTGCTCATTTCTATCCCTCCTTTTTCTATGAAATTGGTTGAAAAGAAAACCAAAATTTGCTATACTAAGAGGGTATAGAAAGATGGATAAGAATGGAAACTACAAAGAAAAGTGTGATAGAACATGAGAGTATTGTATGACAGCAAAAATCCGGACTATAAAAAGCCCTTTGGCTGTCTGGAACAGAACCAATCCTGCTGGATGCGCATTCGGATCCCGGCGGAATGTCAGAGCAAAACCGTTACCCTGCGGCTGCGTGGAGAGTACACCGGTCCGGTGGAAGTGGCTATGACCCGCCAAGAGGAAACCGACGGCAGTTTTGAAGGCTATGAATCCTATGTGGGAAAGTTTTCCCTGAAGGAAAGCGACTTATACTTCTATTATTTCCATGTGGAAATGGAAAACGGGGTAATGGACCTGTATAAAGAAAACTTCCGGGACGTCATGATTGGAGACGAGCACTGCCCCCAATGGCAGCTCACCGTTTACCCCCAAGGCTACACCACCCCCCGGTGCTTCCAGGGCCAAGTGATGTACCAGATCTTCCCGGACCGGTTCTTCCGCTACGGGGAATGCGACACCTCCGAAAAACTCACTCCCTTCCACCTTCATCAGGATGTCCACGACTGCCCTGAATACCGTCCGGACCAAAACGGCATCATCTGGAACAACGACTTTTTCGGCGGCAACCTGAAGGGCATCGAAAAGAAACTTCCGTATTTAAAGCGGTTGAATGTATCGGTGATTTATCTAAACCCCATCTTTATGGCTTATTCCAACCACCGCTACGATACCGCCAACTACCGCCGGGTGGATCCTCTGTTGGGCACCGAAGAGGATTTTCGCCAGCTCTGCACCTCCGCCCATCAGCTGGGGATGAAAATCATTCTGGACGGAGTATTCAGCCATACCGGTTCCGACAGTTTGTACTTTGATAAATTAAACCGCTACGGCGGCGGCGCTTACCATGATCCCAACTCCAAGTACCACAGTTGGTACCAGTTCCACGGGGATAACTTGAAGGAGTACACCTCCTGGTGGGGGATCGACACTCTGCCCTGTGTGGAGGAGATGGATGACTCCTACCTGGACTATATCATCCGGGGCGAGGACAGCGTACTGGCCCACTGGATGAAGCTGGGCGCGGACGGCTTCCGGTTGGATGTGGCAGACGAACTTCCCGACGAATTTATCCACCTGCTTCACAAACGGGTAAAGGAATTAAACCCCAACGGCCTGGTCATCGGTGAAGTCTGGGAAGACGCCTCCAATAAGGTGTCCTACAGCGTCCGGCGGCGATACTTCACCAATTTAGAGCTGGATGCCACCATGAACTATCCCTACAAGGACGCCATTATCGGCTTTGTGAAAGGGGAGATGGACGCCGGTGTCATGGCCCGATCCATGATGACCATTGCGGAGAATTACCCCAAACCCATTTTGGACTGCGTCATGAACAGCCTCTCCACCCACGACACCATGCGGATCCTCACAGTGCTGGGTGCAGACCGATTTGATTATTCCCGGGACGAAAAAGCCGGGGCTAAAATCCCACCCCACCTGTACCGCACCGCCATCAAACGGGCCCGGGCTGCTGCCTTTTTACAGTTTATGCTCCCCGGCACCGGATGTATCTACTATGGGGACGAAGTAGGGTTGGAAGGATACGAAGATCCCTTTAACCGCCGCTATTTCCCCTGGGACGACATCAACGACGGGCTGCTGTTGTTCTACAAAACCATCACCGGCTTAAAGCAGTCCCATCCCGCCTTGCAGGTAGGTGACCTGAAGATCGTCACCGCCCAAGGACGGGTGCTGATCTTTACC
>DVGY01000070.1 GCA_018712465.1 Candidatus Egerieicola pullicola
CTACCCGCTGTTTCTTTCCACCGGAAAGCTGGCTGACCTTCTTTTTTGCCTGGTCTGCAATGCCCACCCGCTGTAATGCCGTCAGCGCCTTTTGCCGCACCTGGCGGAATCCTTCCTTTCGATGACCGAAAAGCAGAGGCAGCATAGTGTTGAACAGCACCGTTTTCCCAGGAATCAGGGAATAATCCTGCATCACAAAACCAATCTTTTGATTCCGGTAGGCAGAAGCAGTGGCGTCGCTGAACTGCTTGACTTCTTTGCCGTCCAACAGGTAGCTGCCGCGATCAAAGGTGTCCAGCAGGCCCAGGATGTGCAGCAAGGTAGACTTCCCTGCCCCGGACTCCCCTTCGATGGAAACAAATTCTCCATCTTCAATGGTAAGGGAGATGTCCTTCAAGGCGTGAAATTTTTCCCGGCCAACGGGGTAATACTTATGGATCTGTTTTAACTGTAGCATAACGCACCTTCCTTTCTATTCCTTGGAGGTCTGCCAAAAGCCGGAGGGCGACTTTTTCCGCAGTACTCCTATGGCCGCTGCCAGAGTAACCGCAAACATGAAAAAGGCGATTCCAACCACCAGCCAACTGGAAGCAGCATCAAAATAAGGGGGAGAAACCGGGTCCGGCTGAATCCAATCCATAGCCACCCAGGCGTAATAGCTGTTGACATAGATCAAATTGATGCCGGCAGCAAGAAGAATCAAAATCCCGGTATGGCTGGTCACGCTCCAGACGATCCGTCGTTTGCTGTAACCCAGCAGGTAGTACACCGCATAGGTGCGGGTGCGTCGGAACACAGAGAGGATGGTGATGCTGAAGAACGCCACAAACGAAACCACCACGTAAAAAATAGGAATTACTATGCTCCCCTTTAGGCTGTTGTCCAAATACTCTGCGCTATCCTGCTGTATTTCCGCAAAGGTCAAACAGCCGCCGGTTTGGCTCAACAGGTCTTGGACTGCCTGAATCTGTTCCGGTGTGGCATCGGCGGTGAAATCCACAAAAAAGTTTTTCAGTGCAGAACCGTACTGAAAGTCCATTCCCCGCTGCATCAACATTTCAAAAGTATCGCATTTTCCTAATAGCACCGTAGGAACGGTCAGATAAAAGTTTGGGGTGGTAAGACTGGTTCCACTGGCACCCAAGGTTGGGATAAACGCCGGAGAATAGATCACACCGCACACACGAATGGTAAAGGCGTTTAAGACGGAATCGGTGCCTTCATCTTCATACACCACCAAATCCATAGTGCTGCCGATGGGAACGTCATAAAAATCCTCCCCGCAGAGCACCGCGTTAAAGGTGCCGTCTTCATTTTCTGCCTGGTCGAACCATTCCCCCCGATTCAGTTCCGGAAACAACTTCTGATAGTCCGTAGAGCAGAGCATCGCGGTCCATCCCAGCATTTCGGGAGAATTGAAACTACTGACCCGCATGGAATAGTTGGCCAGCACCGAACGCACTCCCGACATCTGTTCCACGGTTTGAATCAACTCATAGCGGGCTTGATTCCCTGCTGTAATTTTTGCAACATCCTCCGCCGTCGCAGGAGGAATGATATCGGAAAAATCCATATAGTACAGAGCTTGATCGCTTTCCAACGCCACGTTTACTTTTTCGTTGGCTAAGTCCACATACCGATAGGCGCCCCAGGCATTGCTCAGAGAAAAAATAGAAACTGTTATCACAAATAACAATAACAGATCCAGCAGGATGGAGCCTTTCAGGTTCTGCCACCACAGTGAGATTCGTTTCATCCAAGCCACCTCCTATGCCGTTTCGGCTTTGCCCGCCACAATGGAGGACCGCCACACCGACACCAAACAGGGAATGCAGGCCACTCCGCTGACCAAAAGCACCGCCGTCACAATGAGCAGATAGTCCCAGAAGGTAAAGGCTTGGTCCGGGAACAGGCTGATGGAACTGAAAAAGGTGGGGTACAGCACCAGATGAAGCAGCACCGCCAACAGCGCGGCCGCCAATGTCAGCAGTTCCACCTCTGCCAAGGCAATGAGAGTTACCTTTTTCCGGGAAGCTCCTACCAGACGGTACACCAGATCCTCTCCTTTGGACAGATCAAACAAGTACTTTAGCAAAAACAAGAAACAGAACACCGCCAGCAAAAGCAGCAACAGCCCTTGGAAAAAGTTGGAGGAACGGTTTTGATTTTCCCCGGTTAGATAGGTGGGACCGTAGAGGGTGTATCCATCGGTGACCTGAGCGCCGTCAAACAGCTGTTCCAACTGCTGCACGTAACCGGCGGAGTCCTGTTCACTCAGCACATGAGGCAGGATCACATCCAGCCGGTCCACCGAAAATCCGTGGGACACCATGGCGTCGTAGGGGATGCAGGAGGGGTTGAGGTAATTATGCACCCCGATCACCGAAAAAGACACGCCATCCAACACCAAAACCGGATCTTCCAACTGGGTAAGCCGGTTGCGGCCCACAAAAGAATCCACATCGGGGCTGCCCATCAGCAGAATGTCCCCGCCGGGAGAAAGGTCGGCAGAACCAAACCAGGGTTGATAGGAAAAGCGGTTGTCCGGCCGGGCGCAGAGAGTCATGGACAAGGGCTGTCCTTCCGGCACCCGCTGACCATCCAGGGCTTGGGAAGCGGGATCCAGTTGAGCGGTATGGTAGAGGGTTACCGTATTGTTTTCCGCCAGCTGGGCAATGCGCTCATCCTCCGGGGAAATGGAGCCGGGCAGCTGCACCTGGTAGGTGGCCATGACCTCCGGCTCACTGGCGATCAGCTGGCTGGCTTTGACCATGTCTCCATAATAGTACAGAAAAAACAGCGCGCTGGTGAGCACACCAAGTATAAAAAGTACAATTACCAAAATATGGCTCTGAAAATGGGTTTGCAGCCGATTCTTTAAGATAAAAAGAAAATTCATCATCCGTCTCCTTTCTGAAAGAGCGGGAAAAGATCATTGCGAATTCGGGGCAAGAAAAAGCTCATCCCAAGTGCTGGCCACATTGCCAAACTGCACACGATACCCGGAAAATCGGGCTCGTTCGGCATAGGGGGTGTTGGCTTCCACCGCAGGGACCGTCACCCAGCCATTCTCATAAATGCTGCTGATCTGCTGCCGCAGGGCGCCATCTACCCCGGTTAGCTCTACCTGAAGAGTAATGGTCATAATCCTATCGCCTTCAATAGTGGATGAAGCCCAGCAGTGTCTATTTTCAGCAGACCTAGGATAGTAATCATATTTTAGCGGCAAATCTTCGGGTTCTTTCCAACCCTTGGAAAACGGAACGGTAAAATCAGTATCCGGATAGATATTTGCGGGATCAAAAAAATCCCGTCCCTCCACCCGCTCCCGGGAAGCGCCACTGGTGGTTTGATACATATCAAACCGATAAATTACCAGATGATGATCGTAATCGATCACGGCAGTATCTGGATCCCTCGGATCATAATGAACCAAAAGGCTTTCCGGAGGCCAGGCTTCAACAGCATCCCCCTGCGCTTGGGCGGAGGGAGAAAAACACAGCAGCAATCCCAAAAGAAACAGCGGCAAAAGC
>DVGY01000005.1 GCA_018712465.1 Candidatus Egerieicola pullicola
AGACTAAGATTGAATTCGGCAAAGGACTGACTGCGGTGGTCGGTCCAAACGGAAGCGGAAAATCCAACATCTCAGACGCCATGCGTTGGGTGATGGGGGAGCAGTCCACCAAAACCCTGCGGGGCAGCAAAATGGAGGACGTGATCTTCACCGGCACCCAGCAGCGCAAGAGCCAGGGGTTTGCCCAGGTGAGCCTGACCATCGACAATTCCGACCGTTCCTTGGACGTGGACAGCGACGAAGTGATTATTACCCGGCGGCTCAACCGCAGCGGCGACAGCGAATATAAAATCAATCACGCTTCGGTTCGTTTAAAGGACATCAATGAGCTTTTGATGGACACCGGCCTGGGGCGGGACGGCTATGCTTTGGTAGGGCAGGGCCGCATCGCCGAAATCATTCAGTCCAAAAGCGACCAGCGCCGGGAAATTTTTGAGGAAGCCGCCGGCATCTCCAAGTTCCGGTACCGGAAAAACGAAGCGGTGCACAAATTGGAAGCCAGCGAAGAAAACCTGCTGCGGCTTCAGGACATCCTTGCCGAATTGGAACAGCGGGTGGGGCCGTTAAAAAAGCAGAGCGAAAAAGCCAAGGCGTTTTTACAGCTCAGTCAGGAAAAGCGCCAGCTGGAGGTGGCCCTCTGGAATCTCAGCTTGGATCAGACCTCCCAAAAGCTGAAGGAACAGGACGACCGGATTTTGGCCTGCCAGGTGGAGCACGAGGATCTTCAGCAAAACAGTCAGGATTTGGAAACTAAGATCAATCAAAGCTATGAACAGATGCAGCGCTGCCTGTCCCGGGCGGAGGATTGCCGCCAGGAAAAGGAAGATCTGGAACAGCAAAACAGCGCTTTGCTCAGCCGGGAAGCGGTGGGAAAGAATAACCTGGAACACTTTGACCAGGAAACCGCCCGGCTGACCCAGCAGCTGGAGGATTTCAAGCAAAACAACCTGCAAACCAGCCGGCTGTTGGAAGAACGGCAAAAACAAAAGGAAAGCCTGGAAGCAGCCCTGGCCGAAACCCAGTCCCAGCTGGAAGAAGCCCGTTCCCGGTTGGCGGAGTTGGCCAAACAGGACCAGGGAGCGGATGAACAGTCCGCCGCTCTGAGTAAACGGATCAATGAATTGCTGCTGTTGGAGAACGAAGACAAGCTGACGGTGATTCAACTCACCGGCCAGACAGAAGAAGATTCCAACAGCTATCAAAACAATCAGCTGATGCTCTCCCAGATGCAGGACAATGTCCGGGGCACCCAGCGGGAATTACAGCAAGCCAAAGAACTGGCCCAGTTGTTGGTGCAGCGGATGGAAGCCTTGGAAAACCAAAAGGCAGGGTACCGCTTCAAGCTGGAAGGCCGGCAGACTAAGCTGGAACAGCAGCAAGCCCAGGCAGAAGACCTGCTGCGCCAAGCGGGACAGCTGAAACAGAAGGCAAAACTCCTTCAGGATCTGGAAAACAACCTGGAGGGCTTTGCTTATTCTGTGAAAGCGGTGATGAAGCAGTCCCGCACCGGATGGCTGGAAGGGATTCACGGTACCGTGGCACGGTTGTTGGAGGTGCCGGAGGAGTACGCTCTGGCCATTGAAACCGCTTTGGGCGGCAGTATGCAGCACATTGTGGTGGAAAATGAAGCTGCGGCCAAAAGCGCCATTCGTTTTTTAAAGCAGAAAAACGCCGGACGGGCCACCTTTTTGCCTTTGACTTCGGTGAAGGGCCGGGAGCTTTCCGGCTTTGATCTTTCCGATCAGGAAGGGTATGTGGATTTAGCCAGCCATTTGGTGAAGGCGGACTCCCGGTATCAGGGAATTGTGGACTCCCTGCTGGGCCGGATTGTGGTGGCGGAGGATTTGGATTGTGCCGCCGCCATGGGTAAGCAGTTTGGCTACCGCTTTAAAATCGTCACTTTGGACGGTCAGGTGGTGAATGCCGGCGGTTCTTTCTCCGGCGGCAGCAAAAGCCGCAGTGCGGGACTGTTGTCCCGTGCCGGGGAAATCGCCCAGCTGCAGCAGCAGGCGGACTCCCTGACCCAGCGTTCCCAGCAGCAAAGCCAAGACAGCAAAAAGTTAGAGCAGGAAGTCAACACCTTAAAGGCCCAGCTAAACGCATTGGAAAGCGAACAGATCACCGTCAAGGAAGATCAGATCCGCTGCGAAGGGGAACAGAAACGGCTGGAAGCTCTGGAGGCAGAATATTCCCGCCGGGCCAAGGAAATGGAGCAGGAGCTGGAAGGCTTTTTGGAACGGCTCCAGGAAAAGAATCAGAAAATTGCCGCCCTTCGCCGCCGGCAGGGAGAAACCCAGCGGGAGCTGGAGCAGGCCCAGCAAACTTTGGAGTCTTTGCGGGGGCAGGGAGATCTGCTTCGCCGGCAGCGCCAAGAGGTCAACGATTCCATTCAAAAGTTGCAGTTGGATCAACTGGCCAAGCAAAAGGATGTGGATTCCCTCCACGAAACCATGGAACAGCTTCAGGGACAAAGCCGGGAATCGGAGCAGCTGCAAAAACAGTTGATGGATCAGATTCAGCAGGTAAAGCAGCAGCGGGCCCAGCAGCAGCAGGAAATTCAGGACTGCATCCAAAAGCGGGAATCCAATGGCTTGGCACAGCAAAAGCTGGATAAGCAGGTCAAGGAAATTTTGCAGCAGCGCACCCAGTTGGAGCAGGCCACCACCCAGCTGCGGGAAGAGGAAAAACAGTACAGCCGTCAGCGGGAAGAAGTGAGCCGTCAGCTGGCCCAGTTGGAGCAGCGGCGGGAAACCCTGCAAAAGGAATACGACGAGGTGATCCGCAAGCTTTGGGAAGAATATGAACTGACCCGTTCCCAAGCCCGTCAGGAAGCCCAAGACCCCAAAGATCCCGCCCAAGCCAAAACGCGGCTAGCTGCGGTGAAAGGGGAGATCCGCAGCTTAGGCAGCGTGAACCTCTCCGCCATTGAAGAGTATCAGGAAGTCAGCCAGCGGTATGAATTTATGTCCGCTCAGCTGGCGGATGTGGAACAGTCCCGCAAGGAGCTGGAAGATTTGATCCAGCAGCTCACTCAGAAGATGGAGGAGCTGTTTGCTCAGAGCTTTGAGGCCATCAATCAAAATTTCCAGAAGATTTTCGTGGATCTGTTTGGAGGAGGCCACGGAGAGCTCAAACTCACCGACCCGGAACACCTGTTGGAAAGCGGGATTGAAATCATTGTCCAGCCTCCGGGCAAGGTGATTCGTCACCTGTCCGCCCTATCCGGCGGAGAACAGAGCTTTGTGGCCATCGCCATTTACTTCGCTATTTTAAAGGTGCGGCCCGCCCCCTTCTGTATTTTGGACGAGATCGAGGCGGCGCTGGACGACGTCAACGTGGCCCGGTATGCGGAATATCTCCGGATCATGAGCGACAAAACCCAGTTCATCGCCATCACCCACCGCCGGGGCACCATGGAAGAAGCAGACGTGCTTTACGGCGTCACTATGCAGGAGAAGGGTGTGTCCAAACTGTTAAAGCTGGACGTGTCCGAAGTGGCGGGACAGAGCCAAACTGCATGACGAACTGTATTATATTCCATTGATATTACAAATCGGATTCAGAAAGGAACCGAATTATGGGTATTTTTCAAAAAATCAAGTCGGGCCTGCAAAAGACCCGGCAGTCCATTCTGGGCGGGGTCAGCCAGGTGTTCCATTCCTTCCAGAGCATCGACGAGGAGCTCTATGAAGAATTGGAAGAGACCTTGATTATGGCGGACATTGGCGCCATTACCTCGGAGCGGATCGTGGAAGCATTGCGGCAGAAAGTGAAGGAAGAGAAGTGTAAAGATCCAAACCTTCTCACCGGAATGCTCAAGGAAATTATTACCGGAATGCTCCAAGGGGACAGCCAGCTTCACCTGCCCCAGAAACCGGCCATGATTCTGGTGATCGGGGTCAACGGGGTGGGGAAAACCACCACCATTGGCAAGCTGGCCTACCAGCTCAAGGAGCAGGGCGACCGGGTGATTCTGGGAGCCGCCGACACCTTCCGGGCTGCCGCCATCGATCAGCTTCAGATCTGGGCCGACCGGGCCGGGGTGGATTTAATCAAGCACAAAGAAGGGGCGGATCCTGCCGCCGTGGTGTTTGACACCATCTCCGCCGCCAAAGCCCGGAAAGCGGACGTGATTATCTGCGATACCGCCGGCCGGCTTCACAACAAAAAGAACCTGATGGATGAGCTGAGTAAAATCAATCGGGTGATTGACCGGGAACTGCCGAATGCGTCCAAGGAAGTGCTGCTGGTGCTGGATGCCACCACCGGGCAGAACGCCGTCAACCAGGCCCGGGAGTTTATGCAGGCGGCCGGCATTACCGGCATTGTCCTCACCAAGCTGGACGGCACCGCCCGGGGCGGCATTATCATTGCCATCAAGGAAGAACTGGGACTGCCGGTGAAGTATATTGGGGTGGGAGAACAGATCGACGATCTCCAGCCCTTTGATCCCCAGCAGTTTGTGGACGCTTTGTTTGCCGAAGAACCTGCTTGAGAAAGGGAGGATCCTGTATGGAATTTGTGATTGCCACACAAAATAAAGGAAAGCTGGCGGAGATGCGCCGGATTTTAGAGCCGTTGGGACACAGGGTTCTCAGTGCAAAGGAAGCGGGCTTTACACAGGATGTAGAGGAAACCGGCACTACCTTTGCGGAGAACGCCGCTTTGAAAGCCATCGCCGTAGCCCAAGCGGTGAAAAAACCGGTGATTGCCGACGATTCCGGCCTGATGGTCGACGCTTTGGACGGCGCGCCGGGGGTGTATTCCGCCCGGTATGCCGGGGAAGGCGCCACCGACCGGCAGCGTTGGGAAAAGCTGCTCCGGGAATTGGAAGGCGTGCCCCAAGAAAAGCGCACCGCAAAGTTTTGCTGTGCCATTGTGCTGGCTTTGCCGGGACAGCCGCCGGTGACCTTTTACGGGGAATGTCCCGGGTATATCGGCCCGGAACCTTTGGGGCAGGACGGCTTTGGGTACGACCCTGTCTTTTATCTCAATGAGACCACCAGCTTTGCCACTCTCTCCGGGGAGGAAAAGGATCAGATCAGCCACCGGGGCAAAGCCATGGCGCAGCTGGAGGAGTATTTAAAGAAGTTTTCCAAAGAGGGAACGGAAGAATAAATCCAGGAGGAAATCATGGAACTGACCAGTAAACAGCGGGCGTTTTTGCGAAGCGCCTCCAATCAGATGGAAACTATTTTGCAGATCGGCAAAAGCGGGGTCACCGATACGGTGGTGGTACAGGTAAAGGATGCGCTGAAAGCCCGGGAACTGATTAAGATTCGGGTGTTGGAAACCTGTCCTTTCACTCCCAAAGAAGCCGCCCGGGCTTTGGCGGAAGCTACCGGCGCCAGCGTGGTATCGGTGATCGGAAGCCGGGCAGTGCTGTTTTTGCGCAATCCCCAGAACATCCAGTACGATCTGCCATGAGCATTGCTTTGTATGGCGGCAGCTTTGACCCCATTCACAACGGCCATCTGGCCCTGTGCCGGGCTTGTCTGGAATACTGTGGGGCAGACCGGTTGCTGCTGCTCCCTACCGGAGAGTCCCCCCACCGGGACAACACCGGGAAAACCCCCTTTTTACACCGCTTTGCCCTCTGTCAAATTGCCGCCAAAGAAATCCCCAAAGCAGAGGCCAGTGATTTAGAACAGCGCTTGGGGGGCATCAACTACACCATCCGCACGGTGCTGGCGGTCAAGGAGCAGTACCCGGATCAGAATCTGTTTTTGATTGTGGGCGGGGATATGCTGCTCTGCTTCCATCGCTGGAAGGAGTATCAGAGAATTCTGGAAAATGTGACCCTGCTGGCCGGGGCCAGAACCCAGACACAGCGCCGGGAATTGGAGGCGTACTGCCGCAAAGTGCTGCCCCAATATTCCCAAATTCATTTGGTAGATTTTTCTCCGGTGGAGATCAGCTCCACGGCGCTGCGGGAAATGGCGGCCCGGGGAGAAGAGATTGGGCCTTGGGTGCCTAAGGGTGTGGCGGAATACATTCAGCGCCACGGCCTGTATCAAAGGAAGGAGGAAGCAAAATCATGAAGTTGGAAGAAGTATCCATTCCGGGACTGGAAGCGCTGGTGCAAACCACTTTGTCCAACAAACGGTGCCGCCATGTGCTGAATGTCCGGGAGATGGCGGTGAAGCTGGCCAAGCAGTATGGGGCCGATGTCCGCCGGTGTGAAATTGCGGCTCTGCTCCACGACATCACCAAGGAAATGGAGCGGGGAAAACAGTTGCAAATGCTCGAAGCTTCTGGTATAATGTCTGATATGGTTGTGCTGAAAAGCCCGCCCCTGTACCATGCCTATACCGGAGCCATCTATGCTGAAAAGGCCTTGGGCATCACCGATGAGACGGTGCTCAACGCCATCCGCTACCATACTGTGGCGAGAGCCGGCATGAGCCCGGAAGAAAAGATCGTTTATCTGGCGGATGCGATTTCCAAAGACCGGAGTTATTCCGGAGTGGAGGAATTTCGCAAGCTGGCCTTTGAGGATCTGGACGGCTGTATGAAGGCCATGCTCAAGCACACCATTACGTACTTAGTCAAAGACGAGTGTCTGCTTCCCGATACCACCATTCAGGCGTACAATCAGTACTGCGGCCTGTAATCGGGAACCGGGCTGGGTTTTCGTTGCGGTGTTCAAGGAGGATCACTCATGGGTAGAAAGCAGATCGAAAAGACAGGTGTTGCTGCAAAGAAACACTGGAAGGTCTCTGAAAAGATCATTTTAATTGTAGCCATCCTGCTCTTATTGCTGGGAGCCATTGCCATTTTTGGAAGGACAATGGTGAGCATGCGTCTGCTGGGGGATGAAACCCTGGACGGCGGCCAGCTCAGCACCGAAATCCAAACTCCTTCGGAACTTCAGGGAAGAATGCTGAACCTGTTGGTGGTGGGGGTCTCCGACGACCCGGATGAACGGGAATCCACCCGGCTCACCGACACCATTATGGTGGTTAGCGTCAACATTGAAGACCAGAAGGTGAACATCCTTCAGATTCCTCGGGACACCTATGTGGGAGAGGAAACTTCCACCCATAAGATCAACGCCATTTACGCCCAAAATCCGGATCACTGGGACTATGCTGGTTTGGACGGCCTGAGCCGGATGATTTACGATCAGTTCCAGGTGACCATTGACCATTACGTCACCATCCAGATGGACGGGTTCCGGGATATGATCAATGCCATCGGCGGCGTCACCATGGATGTGCCGGTGGATATGGAGCTCAACGGCACCTACGTAGAGGCCGGCACCCAAACGTTAAACGGCGACCAAGCCATTGCAGTGGTGCGGACCCGGAATGTGTATCTCAATGCAGACATCGGCCGGCTGCAGACCCAGAAGATCTTTATGTCTGCTCTGCTGGAAAAGGTAATGAGCCTTTCGGTGGATCAGATGGTCAGCTTAGTTCCCACCTTGTTAAATTATGTGACCACAGACCTGACGGTGGAGGACTGCCTGAATCTGTATTATTTGGTGCGGGGAATGACCAGCGACGACATTACCGCCGTGACCTGTCCCGGAGAAGGAACTACGGTGGACGGCCAGTCCTGCTGGGGACTTTACCACGAACGCACCGCCATTATCCTCAACGAATTGTTCCGCCCCTTTGCAGAAACTCCGGATATTTCTTCCGATGAATTGGGTATTTACGATGTAGTGGCGGAACCCTATATCAGTGAAGACGAAGACTTCGGCTTGGGCACCATGACCGATTATGCTTCCGAATAACACAGGGAGGTGCAAGAAAACCTGTGACCTATCAAGAAAAAGCAGCTGAAATTGTCCGGGTGCTGGACAATAAAAAAGCATTGGACATTCGTGCCATCCGCGTGGGGGAAGTCACTGTGCTGGCGGATTGCTTTATCATCGCTTCCACCACCAACCCCACCCATGTGAAGGCGCTGGCAGATGAAGTGGAGTTTCAGCTCAAAGAGAAGTTTGATGTGGCTCCCAACCACATCGAAGGATACCAGGCGGCTGACTGGATTGTGATGGACTACGGCGACGTTGTGGTTCACATCTTCCACGATCAAGCCCGGGAATACTATTCCTTGGAAAAACTGTGGAGCGACGGCATCCCCATGGATGTGGCGGCGCTTTTGGAACAGTCATAATCTGCTTTTCAAGGACGTGGCATTGCTGCGGCCTTGACTTGCGTTACACCAGTTTTTATAAAGGGGAGAGAAAGCAATGAAATATGATTTTGCTGCCATTGAAAAAAAGTGGCAGGACATTTGGGATGAGGAGAAAACCTTTGCGGCGAAAAACGACTACACCCTGCCCAAATATTACGCGCTGGTAGAGTTTCCCTATCCCTCCGGACAGGGCCTCCACGTGGGTCACCCCAGAAGCTACACCGCCCTGGATATTGTGGCTCGGAAAAAGAGAATGGAAGGCTACAACGTCCTCTATCCCATGGGATGGGACGCCTTCGGCCTGCCAACCGAAAACTACGCCATTAAAAACCACATCCACCCGGAAATTGTCACCAAGAAGAACATCGCTCACTTCAAGCAGCAGCTGAAAAGTTTGGGCCTGTCCTTTGACTGGGACCGGGAAATCAACACCACCGATCCCTCCTACTATAAATGGACCCAGTGGATCTTTTTGCAGCTGTACAAAAAGGGCCTGGCCTACAAAGCCACCATGCCGGTGAACTGGTGCACCAGCTGTAAGTGCGTGCTGGCCAACGAAGAAGTGGTCAACGGCGTCTGCGAACGCTGCGGCAGTCCGGTGGTGCGCAAGGAAAAGAGCCAGTGGATGCTGAAGATCACCGCCTACGCCCAAAAGCTGCTGGACGATCTGGATCTGCCGGATCTGAACTACATTGACCGGGTGAAGGTAAGCCAGAAAAACTGGATCGGCCGTTCCACCGGCGCTGAAGTGGATTTTACCACCACCTTAGGGGACACCTTGAAGATTTACACCACCCGTCCCGACACCCTGTTCGGCGCTACCTACATGGTCATCTCCCCGGAACATCCTCTCATTGAAACTTGGAAGGATCACATCCAAAACATGGACCAGGTGAGGGCGTATCAGGAAAAGAGCGCCCGGAAGAGCGATTTTGAACGCACCGAACTGGCCAAGGAAAAGACCGGTGTGAAGCTGGAAGGTGTGGAAGGCATTAACCCGGTAAACGATCAAAAAATCCCCATCTTTATCTCCGACTATGTGTTGATGAGCTACGGCACTGGCGCCATTATGGCGGTGCCCGCCCACGATACCCGGGACTACGACTTCGCCAAGGCCTTTGACCTGCCCATTGTGGAAGTGGTCAGCGGCGGCGACGTCACCAAGGAAGCCTTCACCGACTGCGCCACCGGCGTGATGGTCAATTCCGGTTTTCTCACCGGCATGACGGTGGAAGAAGCCAAGAAGGCTATTATTCAGTGGTTGGAAGAGCACCACAAAGGCACGCCCAAGGTGAACTTCAAGCTCCGGGACTGGGTGTTCAGCCGCCAGCGTTACTGGGGCGAACCCATTCCCATTGTCCACTGCGACAAGTGCGGTTATGTGCCGCTGGAAGAAAGCCAGCTTCCCTTGACCCTGCCGGAAGTGGAAAGCTACGAGCCCACCGACGACGGTCAGTCTCCTCTGGCCAATTTGACCGCTTGGGTCAACACCACCTGCCCCCACTGCGGCGGTCCTGCCAAGCGGGAAACCGACACCATGCCTCAGTGGGCCGGATCCAGCTGGTACTTTATGCGCTACTGCGATCCCCACAACGACAAAGAACTGGCCAGCAAGGAAGCCTTGGATTACTGGCTGCCGGTAGACTGGTACAACGGCGGCATGGAACACACCACCCTGCACCTGTTGTACAGCCGGTTCTGGCATAAGTTCCTCTACGATCTGGGCGTAGTTTCCTGCCCCGAACCCTATGCCAAGCGCACCAGCCACGGCATGATTCTGGGAGAAAACGGGGAAAAGATGAGTAAGAGCCGGGGCAATGTGGTAAACCCCGATGAAATTGTGGCTCAGTACGGCGCAGATACCCTGCGGATGTATGAAATGTTCATTGGCGACTTTGAAAAGGCCGCTCCCTGGAGCAGCGCTTCCATCCGGGGCTGCAAGCGGTTCTTGGAACGGATTTGGGGCTTACAAGATCAGGTGCTGCCTCAAGAGGAGTACCGTCCTGCTTTGGAAAGCTCCTTCCACAAGACCATCGCCAAGGTGAGCAACGACATTGAACAGTTGAAGTTCAACACTGCCATTGCCGCCATGATGAGCTTGCTCAATGAGATCACCGCTGCCGGCGGCATCACCAAGGGCGAGTTGAAGACCTTGTTGCTGCTCTTGAACCCCTTTGCTCCCCACATCACCGAGGAGATCTGGCAGCAGCAGAATTTCGGCGGACAGATTGCCCACCACAGCTGGCCCACCTACGATCCTGCTAAGTGCGTGGAAGATACGGTGGAAATCGCAGTCCAGGTCAACGGCAAGATCAAGTGCCGGCTGCAGGTGCCTGCGGACGCCAGCAAGGAACAGCTTTTGGATCTGGCCAAGGCGGAAGAAAAGGTCGCCCAAGCCATGGAAGGCAAAACCATTGTGAAGGAAATTGCCGTGCCGAAAAAACTGGTGAACATTGTAGTCAAGTAAATAGACGAAGAAAGAGACCTGTCGCATGAAAATACGGCAGGCCTTTTTGGATGTGCCAGCGGTGGAGGCAGGAGAACAAAACGGATAGGGCGGTGTGAAAGGGGACTCGCCGGTTCGGTTTTGTGTTGGAAGAAAATTTCCTTTTTGCATCAACTTGCATGGAAACGGCAAAAACACCTTGACATCTTTTATTTCATATGCTATACTAAATGCATTGTAAATCCGATGAGCAAAAGTAAGTACCCTTTTGACGGCGGTGCAGAGAGCCTGGCGGCTGGTGAAAGCCGGGAGCAAAGCAAAAGGGGAATGGGTTTGTGAGGAGCACGGCGAAGCCTTGGGTGGTAGCCGTCGCCGTAGGTCCTACGTTATCGGGACAGGGTATGAACGTACCTGGCAAGAGGCAGGCTTGGCCTGTAAATTTGGGTGGCACCACGAGCTTATCGTCCCAAACCAACTATGGTTGGACGATAGGCTTTTTTTGCGTCCCGCTGCCGGGTGAAACCAGGAAAGGATGGAAGAAATGATGTTGACTCCCTCTTTGGCACAACTTCGCCAGCAACTCAAAGACTATCCTGCGGCGCCGGCCGTGTATTCGGTGCTGTGGGACTACGCCACTCCGGTGGCGGTGTTCGACCGGCTGCGGCGGGAACATGACTGCTGCTTTTTATTGGAAAGCGCCGACCATTCCAGCGCCGGCGGACGGTACTCTTTCTTGGGCTTTTCTCCCCGGTTGGAGATCGTGATCCGGCAGCACACCGCCCAGGTCAAAAGCCCGGAGGGCACGGCGGAATATGAGGTGGAAAACCCCATGGAATTTCTCCGCAATTTGATGAAGCCCTACCGCACCCCCACCGTTCCGGGACTGCCCAAATTTACCGGCGGGCTCATCGGCTACTTCGGCTACGATACCGTGCGGTATCTGGAGCCTACCCTGACCAATGTGGGGGAAGACGACCTGAAGATGCCGGACTGCCACCTGTTTTTGTACGATGAAATCGTGGCCTTCGACCACTTTTCCAACCACTTGATGCTGATTTCTAACATCTGCCAAACGGAGGATGTGGAGCAGGCGTATCAGCGCTTGCAGTGCCGGGGGGAGGAACTGGTGGAGCGGATCTCCACCCCCTTAAAGCCCCAGGTTCCCCCTTACCGTGGAGAGATGAAGGTGTCCTCCAACCTGAACGCCGACGCTTACCAGTCTATGGTAGAACAAGCCAAGGAGTGTATCCTGGACGGGGACATTTTCCAGATCGTCCTCAGCCAGCGGTTTGAGGTGGAAAATCCCCCGGACAGCTTTGAGATGTACCGTCGGCTGCGGGCGGAAAACCCATCTCCCTACCTCTATTATTTCCAGCATCCCGACTACTGCATTGCCGGGGCCAGCCCGGAAAAGCTGGTGAGCGTGGAAAACGGCATTGCCTCTACCCGCCCCATCGCCGGGACCATGCCCCGGGGCCGGACGCCTCAGGAGGACCTGCAGCTGGAAAAGGATCTGCTCAGCGACCCCAAAGAGCGCAGCGAACACATGATGCTGGTGGATCTGGGCCGCAACGACATCGGCAAGGTCAGCCGGTTCGGCAGCGTGAAGGTGGAGCAGCTCATGAAAATCGAGCGGTACTCTCAGGTGATGCATCTGGTCAGCGATGTGTCCGGCCGGTTGAAACCCCAGTGCGACAGCCTGGACGCCTTAATGGCGGTGCTTCCCGCCGGGACCCTTTCCGGCGCCCCCAAAGTCCGGGCCATGGAGTTGATTGATTCCTTGGAACAGGTGAAGCGGGGTGTCTACGGCGGCACCATCGGGTATCTGGGCTTTGACGGCAATCTGGATACCTGCATCTGCATCCGTACTGCTCTGTACCGCCATGGAAAAGCCTACGTCCAGGCCGGAGCCGGGATTGTGGCGGATTCCTCCCCGGAACGGGAATACCGGGAAACCTGCAACAAAGCGGGAGCAGTGCTGCAAGCCATGGAACAAGCCAAAGCCCTGGAACAGGAGGTGCGGTGATGATTTTACTCATTGATAACTACGATTCCTTTACCTACAACCTCTATCAAGCCTTGGGGTCTTTGGATCCGGAAATTAAAGTGGTGCGCAACGACGCCATTACCATCGCCCAGATTCGGGAACTTTCCCCGGAACTGCTGGTGATTTCTCCCGGCCCCGGCTATCCCAAAAACGCCGGGATTAGCTTGGACGCCATTCGGACCTTTGCGGGAGTCATCCCTATCTTTGGGGTGTGCCTGGGGCATCAGTCCATTGTGGAAGCCTTCGGCGGACGGATTGTCCGGGCCGGGCAGCTGATGCACGGCAAAGCCAGCACCATCACCTTAGACACCCACTGCCCCTTGTTTGCGGGACTGCCCCAGCAGGTGGAAGCCGCCCGGTATCACAGCCTGATTGCCCAGGAGGTAGGGCTGCCGGACTGCCTGAAGATCACCGCCCGGGACGAAACCGGCCAGATCATGGCGGTGCAGCACAAGCAGTTTCCGGTGTTTGGGGTGCAGTTCCACCCGGAATCGGTGCTCACCGAGGTGGGCGGACAAATTTTAAAGAACCTGCTGGATTATCTGGGTGACCTCCGTCGGAATTCCCCCAAAACCGCCTTAAAGAGCTATTTGGCTCAGGTGGTGGAAGGGCAGGACCTTACCCGGCAGCAGGCGGAACAGGTGATGAACATCCTCATGTCCGGCCAGGCGGAGGAATCCCAGATCGGCAGCTTCCTCACCGCCCTGCGGATGAAGGGGGAGACCATCGAGGAAATCACCGGTTTGGCCAGCGGCATGCGGAAAAAGGCTTTGGCAGTTCGGGGCAGCACCGATGCCATCGACATTGTGGGCACCGGCGGGGATTTGTCCAACTCCTTTAACATCTCCACCACCTCTGCCTTTGTGGTGGCGGGGGCCGGAGGCCGGGTGGCTAAGCACGGCAACCGTAGTGTTTCCAGCCGTTCCGGCGCCGCCGATGTGCTGGAAGCCTTGGGAGTGAAGATCGACCTCACCCCAGATCAAGCCCGGGAATGCCTAGAACAGGTGGGGGTATCCTTCCTGTTCGCCCAGTCCTTCCACCGCTCTATGCGGTTTGTGGGACCCACTCGGAAGCAGATCGGCATCCGCACGGTGTTTAACATTTTAGGTCCTCTGACCAACCCTGCCAGCACCGATTACATTGTGCTGGGAGTCTACGCCCCGGAACTGGTGCATCCCATTGCCCAGGTCATGTCCAATCTGGGCGTCAAGCGGGCGCTGATTGTCTACGGCACCGACCGGCTGGACGAAATTTCCATTACCGCCCCCACCTTAGTGTGCCAGGTGGATGGAGATCAGGTCAGCGAACCCTTTGAAGTCACCCCGGAGGAATGCGGTTTGAGCCGGGGGGACAAAGAAGAAATTGTAGGGGGTACGGCAGCGGAAAACGCCGTCATCACCCGATCTATTTTAAACGGCACCGACCGGAGTACCCGCCGGGACATCGTGCTGCTCAATGCAGGGGCGGCGCTGTACACCCTGGGCATGGTTCAGACGGTGAAGGAAGGGGTTGCCATGGCGGCCCAGTCCATCGACTCCGGCGCGGCATTGGCCAAACTGGAAGCCTTAAAGCAAATCACCATTTCCTTTGAGGAGGAGCAGGGATGATCTTAGACGAAATTTTAGCCTACCGCAAAATTCAGTTGGAAAACGAAAAGGAGCGGATTTCTTCCGACGAACTGGAAAACCTGCTGATGCAGGTGAGCCGCACCCCCAAGGATTTTGCCAAAGCTTTGAAAAAGGACCGCTTAACCGTCATTGCGGAAGTGAAAAAGGCCAGCCCCAGCAAGGGCGTGATCCAGCCGGATTTCCACCCGGTGCGCCAGGCCACCTCTTACCAGCGGGCAGGGGCGGAAGCCATTAGCTGCCTGACGGAAGAGCATTACTTTATGGGCGGCAGCGATGTTTTTAAGCGGGTGCGCAAGGCGGTGCAGCTTCCCATGCTCCGCAAGGACTTTCTCTTTGATCCCTATCAGATTGTGGAAGCCCGGGTCATGGGAGCGGATGCGGTGCTGCTGATTGCCGCCATGCTGGAAAAAGAAAAGCTCAAAGAGCTGTACGATTTGGCAAAGAGCCTTTCCATGGAAGTGCTGGTGGAGGTACACAACCTGCCGGAACTGGAAAAAGCCATGGTTTGCAATCCCAAGGTCATCGGCATCAACAACCGGGATCTGAACACCTTCCAGGTGGATTTGAACACCACTGCCAAGCTGGCCGCCCAGCTTCCCAAGGATGCGGTGAAGGTCAGCGAAAGCGGCATGGCCACGGCGGAGGATTTCGCCATGGTGCGGCAGATGGGCGCCGACGCTGTGCTGGTCGGGGAAACCCTGATGCGCAGCCAGAACATTGGCCAGACTTTCAAAGAACTGCGCCGTGGAGGAACGGACGCATGACCAAAATCAAGATCTGCGGCTTAAGCCGGCCGGAGGACATCCAGGCGGTGAACCAAGCCGGGGCGGATTACGCCGGATTTGTGTTTGCCCCCAGCAAACGCCAGGTTTCCTTTCACCAGGCAGAAGCGCTGATTGCCGGGCTCCATCCCCGGATTACTCCGGTGGGGGTGTTCGTCAACGCTTCCCCGGATCAGGTGGCCGTTGCGGTGCAGCAAACCGGCATTCGGGCGGTGCAGCTTCACGGGGACGAAACGCCGGAGCAGATGGCGCAGATTCGTTCCCTCTGCCCCCAAGTCCATCTTTGGCGGGCCGTCCGGGTACAAAGCCGGGAGGATCTGATCCAGGCCGATCAACTGGGAGCGGACGCCTTGGTGCTGGACAGCTATCACCCCACCCAGTACGGGGGAACCGGCATCACCGGAAATTGGGAGTTGATTGCCGGGATGCTGCTTTCCACCCCTTTCTTTTTAGCCGGCGGGCTGAACGCCGATAATTTGGAGCAAGCCATTCACATGGTGCGCCCTATGGGAGTGGACCTGTCCGGCGGCGTGGAGACCGGTGGCAGCAAGGACCAAGAAAAGATTTTGCAGGCGGTGGCTTTGGCCCATCGGCTGTGACCATATTGGAGGAGGATTATCATGGAACAGGGCCGTTTTGGAGAATACGGCGGACAGTTTGTGCCGGAAACGGTAATGGCGGCGGTGAGTCAGCTGCAGGCTGCCTATGAGCAGTACAAAAACGATCCCGCCTTTTTGCAGGAGTTGGACGATCTCTATCGGGATTACGCCAACCGCCCCTCGCTGCTCTACTATGCAGAAAAGATGAGCAAGGATCTGGGCGGGGCCAAGATCTACCTGAAGCGTGAAGATCTCAACCACACCGGCGCCCACAAAATCAACAACGTGCTGGGGCAGTGTCTGCTGGCCAAGCGGATGGGTAAGCACCGGATTATTGCGGAAACCGGCGCCGGCCAGCACGGGGTGGCCACTGCCACCGTCTGCGCCCTGATGGGAATGGACTGCGTGGTGTATATGGGCAAGGAAGATACCCAGCGTCAGTCCTTAAACGTCTATCGGATGGAGCTGCTGGGGGCCAAAGTCGTGGCGGTGGACAGCGGCACCGCAACCCTGAAGGACGCCATCAACGAAGCCTTCCGGGATTGGGTCACCAACATCGACACCACCTTCTACTGCATCGGTTCGGTGATGGGTCCCCACCCCTATCCCACCATGGTTCGGGATTTCCAGAAGGTCATCGGCCGGGAGATACGCCGGCAGCTGATGGAAAAGGAAGGCCGTCTGCCGGACTGCGTGGTGGCCTGCGTAGGCGGCGGAAGCAACGCGATGGGTGCGTTTTATGACTTTATTCCGGATACCACCGTCCGTTTGGTGGGGGCGGAAGCGGCTGGACGAGGCATTGACACCCCTTACCACGCCGCCACCATGGCCAAGGGCAGCAAAGGCATCTTCCACGGGATGCACTCCCTGTTTTTACAGAACCAGGACGGCCAGATCGACCCGGTGTATTCCATCTCCGCCGGTTTGGACTATCCCGGCATCGGACCGGAACACGCCTGGCTCCACGACATCGGCCGGGCGGAGTATGTGGACGTCACCGACGAAGAAGCGGTAAACGCCTTTGAATACCTTTCCCGCACCGAGGGCATCATTCCCGCCATTGAATCCGCCCACGCGGTGGCGGCAGCCATGAAGATTGCCCCCACCATGAGTCAGGATCAGATTCTGGTTATCAACCTCTCCGGTCGAGGAGACAAGGACGTGTATTCCATTGCGAAGTACAGAGGAGTGAATATCCGTGAAGAATAGAATTGATTTGCGCTTTGAAGAATGCGCCGCCCAGGGACGGAAGGCGCTGATTACCTTCGTCACCGCCGGGGACCCGGATCTGGACACCACCGAACAGCTGGTGCTGGCCATGGAGCAAAACGGCGCAGACATCATTGAATTGGGGGTTCCTTTTTCCGATCCCATTGCCGAAGGTCCGGTGATCCAGCGGGCCAGCCAGCGGGCGTTGGCCAACCACACCCGGCTGGAGGAAGTGTTTGCCCTGGTGAAGCGGCTGCGGCAAAAAACAGAGATCCCCCTCTGCCTGATGATGTACGTCAACACCCTTTACGTCCACGGCATTGCCAACTTCTTTGCCCAGTGCAGAGAGGCAGGGGTGGACGGGGTGATTCTCCCCGACGTACCCCTGGAAGAGCACGCCCCCTTTGACCAGGCTGCCCGGGCGGAAGGGGTACATCCCATTTATTTGGTGGCTCCCACCTCCCATGAACGGATCCGCCGCATTGCCCAAAACGCCAGCGGTTTCCTTTACTGCGTTTCCAGCTTAGGCGTCACCGGCAAGCGTTCGGAGTACGCCACCGACTTTGACTCCTTCTTTGGGGAGATCAAAGCAGCCTGCACCGTTCCCTATGCCATCGGTTTCGGCATTTCCGGGCCGGAACAGGTGCGGCAGATGGGACGGTATGCCCACGGCGTCATTGTGGGAAGCGCTGTGGTGGAACTGGTGGAACAGTACGGCAAGGACGCCCCCAAGCCGGTGGGCGAATTTGTAGCCCGTTTGGCCCAGGCCGCCAGAGAAACAGAATAAAGCAAAACACCCGAACCTG